>JAISCK010000225.1 GCA_031265635.1 Spirochaetaceae bacterium | reverse complement strand
CCCGGCGAAACGCTGCGTTCCGAAGTGGTCAATCTCAGGGTGTCGTCAAAAATGATTAAACAGGCCGGCAGGGCCTATGTGGGGGACGAACTTGCCGCAGAGGCCGAATGGCTCTGCCTTGTAAGTCCCCAGGGAGAATAACGCATGAATATCAAACCTATGGTACGGAATAATATCTGCATCAACAGTCATCCGGCGGGCTGCGCCAAAACAGTGAAGAACTGCATAGAGTACACGGTAAAAAATCTTTCAGGCGGGAAGCGGGGCCGGGACGCGGAAAAAGCCGCTCCCCAGGGCGCGCCCCGCATGGCGCTTGTCATAGGCTGTTCCACAGGGTACGGCCTTTCCAGTCGCATTGCCGCGGCCTTTGGCTACGGCGCGGCTACGGTGGGGATTTCCTTCGAAAAAGCCGGCAGCCCTACCAAGCCCGGTACGCCCGGCTGGTACAATAACCTTGCCTTTGACAGGGAGGCGGAAAAGGCCGGCCTTGCTTCCGTTACGCTTGACGGGGACGCTTTTTCCGACGACATGAAGGAGAAGGCGGTCAAAGCCATAAGAGAACTTGCCGCCGCAACGGGACTTGAGCCCAAAGTTGACCTCATCATCTATTCCCTGGCCTCTCCGGTGCGGACCGATCCTGTGGACGGGACCCTGTACCGCTCGGTAATCAAGCCTATAGGGCAGCGCTATTCGGGCCTTACGGTTGACATGATGAGCGGCAAATTCAGCGCCGCGTCGGCGGAACCGGCTTCGGAAGAAGAGATAGCCCATACCGTCAAGGTCATGGGCGGCGAGGACTGGGAACGCTGGATAGCCGCCCTTGACAAGGCGGGGGCGCTTGCGCCAAAGACGCGGACCGTGGCCTATACCTATCTTGGGCCCGAATTTTCCTGGCCCATTTACAAAAACGGAACCATAGGAAAGGCCAAAGAAGATCTTGAACGGGCCGCCAAAGCCATAGGCAAAACACTGGAGAGCCGGGGGGCCTGGGTCTCGGTCAACAAGGCCCTGGTAACGAGGGCCAGCGCGGTCATTCCCATCATACCTTTGTATGTTTCAACCTTGTTCAAGGTTATGAAAGAAATGGGTCTGCACGAGGGCTGCATAGAGCAGATTATCCGGCTCTACAAGGAAAGGCTCTACACCGAAAGCGCTGCCCTTGATCCGGCCAGGGTTCTTGTTGATGACGCGGGCCGCATCAGGATAGACGATTGGGAAATGCGGGAGGATGTTCAGAAGGAAACGGCGCAAAGAATGAAAAGCATTACCGAAGAGAACATCCATGAAAAAACAGATATAGCGGGGTTTAAGCACGATTTTCTTGAGGCCCACGGCTTTGATGTGGACGGCGTGGATTATGAAGCCGATGTTGATCCTTCCGGCATACCCGCCTAGGAGGGCATTGTATTATGGATGAAAAAACCATACTAGCCATCATGGACAAATTCAATTCCAGTTCTATAGTTGAATTTGAATTAAACGAAAACAGCTCCGGTCTCAAACTCCGCAAGGCCGCCGGGCGAGGCGCGGACAGGGGCGGCGGCGGGGCAGGCGGAGAACGCGACGGCAAGAGCCGCGATGCCGAAGGCTCAGGCGGCGAAGACGCAGGTCTCAGGCTTACTCTGCCCCGCGCGGAAGGGGAACTCATCACCAGCCCCATAGTGGCGACCTTTTACGCCTCCTCCGATCCCGACGCGAAAGCCTTTGCGCCCACCGGCGCAAAAATAAAGGCCGGAGAAACGCTCTGTATACTGGAGGCCATGAAGATGATGAACCATCTGGAAGCCGAATTCGACTGTGAGATACTTGAGGTCAAAGCCAAAAGCGGAGACCTGGTAGAGTACGGCCAGACCCTGTTCAGGGTGAAGCGCGTATAGTTTTGATTAAACGCCTTTTAATCGCCAACAGGGGAGAAATCGCCGTCAGGATCATCAGGACTTGCGGGGAAATGGGCATAGAAACCGTGGCGGTTTATTCCACCGCCGACCGGGACAGCCTCCATGTACGCCTTGCCGATCAGGCGGTCTGTATAGGCCCCCCTCCCTCGGCCCAAAGTTATCTTGTACGGAACAACCTCATCATGGCGGCGCTGAATACCGGCTGCGAGGCCGTACATCCCGGGGTGGGCTTTCTTTCCGAAAACGCCGAATTTGCCCGCATGGTCAGGGACAGGGGGCTCATTTTTATCGGCCCTGATCCCGAGGTTATAGAACTGCTCGGCGACAAGGTCAAGGCCAGGCTTACGGCAAAGCGTTTCGGCCTGCCGGTAACGCCGGGGACCGAGGGGGCCGTTGCCGGGGAAGACGCGGCAAAAAAAGCCGCGGCGGATCTTGGCTATCCGGTAATCATCAAGGCGGCGTCAGGCGGCGGCGGCAAGGGCATGCGCATAGTCCGCTCGCCTTCCGAGCTTGGCTCGAATCTTTCCCTGGCAAAGGCCGAGGCCGAGGCGAATTTTTCCGACGGCTCGGTGTATATCGAGCGCTATCTGGAAAACCCCCGCCATGTGGAGCTTCAGATCATCGCCGGATCATCGGTGGCGGTTCTTGGGGAACGGGACTGTTCTGTTCAGCAAAATCACCAGAAGCTGATAGAAGAAAGCCCCTCCCCCGGAGTGGACTTAAAGATGAGAAAACGCATGACCAGGGGCGCGGTAAAAATGTTCCGCGAATTGGGCTACAGGGGAGCGGGGACCATAGAATTCCTTGTCGAGGGAAACAGTTTTTATTTTATGGAAGTCAACGCCAGGGTTCAGGTTGAACATCCGGTGAGCGAGATGGTTTCCGGCACGGACATCATACGGGCGCAGCTATTGGCCTGTACGGGAAACAGGACTGACGAAATAAAAAATCCGCGCCTTGAGGGCTGGGCCATGGAGTGCAGAATCAACGCCCTCTCTCCCGGAACCGTAAGCCGCCTCGAAATTCCCGGAGGCCCCGGCGTGCGTTTTGATTCCTTCCTGTACCGGGGCTATGCCGTTCTTCCCTACTATGATGCCATGATGGCCAAACTCATTGTCCACGCCCCGGACAGGGAAAGAGCGTTACGCCGCATGGAACGGGCCCTCGGCGAGCTTGTTATCGAAGGCGTCAAAACCAACAGGGAGCAGCAGCTCCGCATTATTAAAGATCCTGTTTTCCGTTCGGGAAATTTCGGGACTTCATATTATCAAAATATTGAAAAGGAAACAAAACATGTCGAATAACACCGGCGAAGAAGCCGTAAAAACACACCCGGAACCCTGCCCGGCCTGCGGCGCCCAGTACCAGGATGAAGCCATACAAACAAAACTCAATACCTGTCCGGGCTGCGGCTTCCATTACCGCATGGAACCTGTGGAACGTATAGCCTATCTTACCGATCCGGGAAGTTTCAGCGAAATTTCCGCCACCCTCAGTTCCCTTAATCCCATAGACCTCATGGGCTATGAGGAAAAACTTTCGGAAGCCGAGGCCAAGGCGCGGATGAAAGACGCGGTTATCACCGGGACCTGCGCCATAGAAGGCAGGGCCGCCATACTCGGCCTCATGTCCTTCAATTTTATGGGAGGTTCCATGGGTTCCGTGGTGGGAGAAAAGGTAAGCAGGGCCCTCCGCAAAGGCGCGGAAGAAAAACTTCCGGTCATCCTGTACACCAATTCGGGAGGAGCCCGCATGCAGGAAGGAATCTTCTCCCTGCTCCAGATGGCCAAGACCTCAAGCGCGGCGGCGGAACTTGACAGGGCGGGCGTTCCCTTTTTTGCGGTACTCTGCGACCCCACGACAGGAGGCGTTACCGCGTCATTCGCCATGCTGGCCGACATCATCATGGCCGAACCCGGCGCCCTCATCGGTTTTGCCGGCCCCAGGGTTATTGAAGGGACCATACGCCAGACCCTGCCTGAGGGTTTTCAGAAAGCCGAGTTTCAACTTGAAAAGGGATTTACCGACATGATTGTTCCCCGCAAAGATCAGCGCAGGACCCTTGCTACGCTGATAGACCTTCATAAAAGCGGATGGGGCACTACTCCGTCAAGGCCGGAGGATGTATGAACACCGAAACACTGAAAAAAAAATTGCAGGAATTCAGGACCCTTGCCGAAGCGTCGGGTCTTGACGCCAGGGAAGAACTGGCCCAGCTTGAAAAAAAAATCCTCTCAGGCTCCCGCACCGAGGCAACATGGAGGCGGGTCGAACTTGCCCGGCATCCCGAGCGGCCCTATTCTCTTGATTATATTAACCGTATCTTTGACAATTTTATGGAACTCCACGGGGACCGCTGCTACGGCGACGACCCGTCCATCATAGGCGGCCTTGGTTTTCTTGACGGAAGGCCGGTTACTGTCATCGCCAGCCAGAAAGGCCGCACCCTCAAGGAGAATATGCGCCGCAACCACGGCATGGCAAATCCCGAAGGCTACCGCAAGGCCCTGCGCCTCGCCAGGGAAGCCGAAAAATTCCGGCGGCCCATCATTACCTTTGTGGACACGGCAGGGGCCTATCCCGGACTCGGCGCGGAGGAGCGGGGCATAGGCGAAGCCATAGCGCATAACCTCAGGGATTTCAGCCAGCTTAAAACACCCATCATCTGCATCATCATAGGCGAAGGCGGTTCAGGAGGCGCCCTGGGTATCTCGGTGGGCGACAAAATCTACATGCTTGAGAATGCCATCTATTCGGTAATCAGCCCGGAAGGCTGCGCTTCCATACTGCTCAGGGACGCCACAAGGGCCAAGGACGCCGCGGCTATGCTCAAAATAACCAGTTCCGATCTGCTTGAATTCAAAGTAATAAACGGCATCATCGCGGAGCCCGAAGGCGGCGCACACTGCGACCCCGGAGCTATGGCAAAGACCATCAAGGACATACTGGTAAACGATCTTTACAGCCTCTGCGGCCGCAATCCCGAAGTCCTGGTCCGTTACCGCAACCTCAAGATACAGAAAGCGGGCCACTGGAAAGAATGACAGAGGTTCCGCCGGGCCTAAACGCCGAGGCAGGTCCCCACAGAGACGGCTGTGTCCAGCATATAGTAGTCTTTGGGGACGGTTCTGGTTGTTTCGGCGGGAACGCTTAAATCCACGGAATCAATGCGGTCGCCCCTGATACTCACCATGCGGCCGTACTCACCCCGGGCAAGAAGATCGGATGCCGCGGTGCCAAGGCTTGTGGCCAGTACACGGTCGGCGGCGCTGGGCATGCCTCCCCGCTGTATGTAGCCGAGTACCGTGGCCCTGGTTTCCACGCCGGTCTCGTCTTCTATCTCCTTCGCGAGCCTGTACCCGATGGAAGGAAAGGCCATGCGTTCCCTGTATTTTTTTCTTTCTTTTTTATCCATCAGGGCTTCCCCGGCGGAGAGGCTGCCCTCGGCCACCACCACAATGGAAAAGCTCTTTCCTTCCTGGGCTCTTTCGTCAAGGTGCCTGGCTATGGCCTTAATGTCATAGGGAAGTTCGGGCATGATGATGATATCGCCGCCGCCGGCTATTCCCGAATAAAGGGCAAGCCAGCCTGTCTTGTGGCCCATCACCTCAAGCACCATCACCCTGCCGTGGCTTGTCGCCGTGGAATGGAGGCGGTCTATGGCCTGGGTCCCTATGTCTACCGCCGAGCTGAATCCAAAAGAACGGTCGGTCCCTTCAATATCATTGTCTATGGTTTTGGGAAGCCCCAGCACGTTGAGCCCTTCGCGGGCAAGCCTGAAACCCGTGGACAGGGTTCCGTTTCCGCCGAGTACCACAAGGCAGTCAAGATTAAGCTGCCGGTAATTTTCCTTGATAATTTCAACCTTATCGTTTTCAAGATTATAGGGATAGGGGAACCTGTCCTTAAAGGGCTTTTCCCTGCTTGCCCCCAGTATGGTGCCGCCCCTGGTGAGTATGCCGGAAAAATCCTTGGGTTCGAGGACCCTTGTCTCCCGGTTAATCAGGCCGAGAAAACCGTTGGCTATGCCGACCACGGTCATGCCGTATTTGTCCTGGGCCGCCCTGCAGACGCCCCGTATTGCCGCGTTTAAGCCCGGACAATCGCCGCCGGCAGTAAGTATGCCGAACGTTTTGGTCACGCTTTTTTCCACGATGACTCCTCTGTACGCCGCATTGTATGCCCGCGCAGTATAGCAAACATCCTGAGTATACACTACTATGTGGTTCATGATCACCACAAGAAACCCCCGGCGTTTTTTCATCTGCGCCTGCTTCTTTTTGTTATGCGGTTCTTTTCTGGACGCCCAAAATTCCTGGATCTATCTTGCCGGAACATCCCGGGGCCTTTACGGCATTAACCGCTACGGCGCGGCCGGCGCTGTCTGGACCGGAGGACAGGTCAAAAAAATTCTCTTTACCGGAACCTACTGGGCCATACTGGGCGATCAGGGCATAAGCGTATCACGGGACCTCCTCAGCTGGGAACCGGGGAACCGGGGGCTTCCGGTCAAGACCATCAAGGTTTTTGAAGGGGGAACAAAGAGCTTTATATCCGCGATTCAGGAGATCAAGGACCTGGAAGTCCATCCCCAAAATCCCGATATACTTGTCTGCGCCGTCAAGGACGCGGTGTACCTGAGCCGCGACGCCGGACAAAATTGGCGCAGCCTCGGCATGCCGCCCTACAGAACCAACGGCATCAAGGCTGTGGCCGTAGCGTCCATGCCCTACGCACCTTCGCCCGGACCTTCCCCGCAGGGTTCCGCAGAAGGGCTCACGGTCTTTGTCTCGCACAGTACTTACGGTATTCATTATATTGAAGCGGATAATCCGCGTTCAGAATGGAAAGAGCTTAACCAGGGCCTTGAAACCATGGAGACCACCGGCAATCCGGACGAAGTATCGGACATTGCCGCCTTTGTTCCCCCGGCTCTTCCCGGCCCGGCTGAAATATTTGTTTCCCAGACATTCAGGGGAAGAATATACCGCCTCGACTGGGAAACAAAAACCTTTACGGCCCTCTGGTCAGACGGCGCGGATTTCGGAACAGCCGATTCCCTCGCGGTCTCATCGCAAAGCATACGCTTTGTACGGGAAGGTGAAATCGCCGAACTTGACCGCGCGGGACAGGGGCTTACAAGCCACCGGGACCTCCTCAACCTTTTCTTCCGGGCGGGAAACGCCATTGGTTCGGAATTAAACTGCCTCTACGTCCTGCCGCCTAACGGCGGGTTCGGCCTCTCGGAACTCTGGCTCCTCAAGGGAAACACCCAGACAGAACGGCAGGAGGCCCTGGGCAGGGAAGGTCTGTATATCCCCGCGAACCACGCCATGGATGACAGCAGCCTGGCCCCCTACCTCAGAATCCTGTCGGAAAAGAATCTCAACATGGCGGTCATCGACATGAAAGATGATTACGGCAGACTACGCTTTACCCCCCGTAACCAGGCCCTGCTTTCCAGGGGAAGGGTATTCAGGCCCGTAGACCTTGAGCGCTTTGCCGCCGCCATGAAAGAGCGGGGCATATACCTCGTTGCCCGCATCGTGGTCTTTAAGGACCCGGAGCTTGCAAGGCGGGACAACGGCAGATACGCGGTCTGGGACGCCGCCGGTAAACCCTGGACGGGCTACTACGACACGCGGCGCAGGAAAGCGCCTCCCGGTGAAAGCTACGATGACCAGGGCCCCCAGCTCAGGGAAATACTTCCCGCGGACGATCCCGGTTACGAAATACTGAGGACCTATTACGATGAACGCTGGGTTGACCCGTATTCGGAAGAAGTCTGGGAATACACCGCCGAACTCGCCGAAGAACTCATAAGCCGGGGCTTTGACGAAATTCAATTTGATTACATACGCTTTCCCACCGACGGGGTAAACCTCTCCAGCGCCGTATACCGCTGGAAGGACCCCGGCATGGACATGGAAAGCGCCGTCCTCTCGTTCCTGCGCCATGTGCGCTCCAGAATCCGCGCCCCCATTTCCATTGACATTTACGGGGCCAACGGCTGGTACCGCACCGGCGCGCGTACCGGCCAGGAAGTAGAACTCCTCGCCCCCTATGTGGATGTCATCTGCCCCATGTATTATCCCAGCCATTTTGAACAGGACTTTCTCGCCCAGGACCCCGCCGAACTCCGCCCCTACCGCATCTACTACCAGGGAACCAGGAGAACGCGGTTCATAGGCAGGGGCCAGGTCATAGTCCGGCCATACGTGCAGGCGTTTTACCTTAACGT
>JAISCK010000159.1 GCA_031265635.1 Spirochaetaceae bacterium | reverse complement strand
GCAAAACGAAAAAAGAGTCAAGGAGCCCTGGGGGTTGTCTCAATGAAGAACCCGCAAGTGGACGGGGTATGGACCCTTTGTAACGAATCAACAGGCCGGCCGGTCCCCACGGACAAGAGCCCGTGCCCGTGGGGTTCGTTACCGTTAGTGGTTCAACTAAATCAACCGCCGGGAGTTTCACCATTTTAGTGTGTCTCGTAAGAGTAAAAGCCCTTTCCGGTCTTTTGACCGAGTTCGCCTCTTGCGACCATGCCCTTGCAAAGACCATAGCCGGACGGTTTAACTCCTGAGTCTTTATACATCTGTTCAAGAAGATGAAAATAAAGATCTATGCCGGTGAGATCATTGAGCCTGAAAACGTCCATGGGGTGATTAAGCCCCAGTTCGAGGCCGGTGTCTACTTCCTGGGGTGTACAGATTCCCTCTTCGACAATTTTAGGGCACTCTGTTTTCAGCGCTCCAAGCGCGCGGTTGACGACAAAGCCTTCGCATTCTTTGGTCAGGTGTATGGGTTTTTTCCGGTACGCCGGGAAAATTCCATAAGCAGGTCCGCTGTCTCGCGGGAGGTATGATCGCCCTGTACTATCTCTATGAGTTTCATGACCAGCGCCGGGTTAAAGTAGTGGAGAACAGAATCAGCCGAGACCTGTTCGCGCCGGCGGAGACCGGAGGCTAGCTTTCCCTGTTCCGCGGCCCCCTTTTGGCTGTCCCGTACTTGACAACCGGGTCCGTTTTTTAGGGCTTGTACGGGAGGAAGCGGGGGTATAGTATACATACAATGAAAAGCGCGTCCGCCGTCAGTTTTGAACTGGATGACCCTGGGGAAACCGCCAGGGAACTCTCTGAAGCGATACGGCAAAAACTTACCCTTAAAAAAAATTCTTTCGGCGTGCTTTTCTGCGACGCGGATACTGACGGCGCGGCGCTTACCGCTTGCCTTAAAGAATTACTGGGTATTGAGACCGCGGGCATGACCAGCCTGGCTGCCCTGGACAGCGGGGGCAGGGAAGACGCCGCGGCGGTGCTTACTGTCTTTACCGCCGATGACTGCGGCTTTCTTTCATCTGTCTCTGATCCCCTGGACGGTTCAGGCCGCGATTGCGAAAGGATCATCGCCGAAACCTGCGCGCCTCTTACGTCGCCGGATGCTCCCGGTCTTATCTTTGCCTTTTGCCCTTCGGGCATGGGTTTTTCAGGCGATGTCTACCCCGGGGTGATTTCCAGGACAGCCCCCGGCGTTCCGGTCATAGGCGGCGTAGCTTCCGACGATTACGATTACAAGAGGGCAAGGGTCTTTCTTTCCGGAAAGGAATACAAGGACTCCCTGGTCCTTGTAGGCATACGGGGAAATATCAGCCCTGTATTCGCCCTCCGTCATGTTACTTCCCGCTTTGCCGAGCGTATACGCCGGGTGGTAGAAGCCGAAAAGAACGTGGTGTACCGCGTCGGCGACGAGACCTTTGTAAAGTACCTTGAGGGTTTTGGCCTCAAGACCGATGTGGAAGATCCCCTTTTGGCCTTTACCTCGTATCCCATGATGCTTACCAGGGAAGAAAAGGACGAAACGCCGCTGATGCGCCATATCGCGGCTCTCAATCTCAAGGACGGTTCGGGGACCTTTTTTGGCGATGTCCCGGCCGGAACCCTGGCCAATATATGCCTTGTAAACAAGGAAGATGTCATGGCCGCCTGCCGGGAATCCATGCAGGCCCTTCTTGACGAAGGAAAGAACCGGAAGGACCGCGAGTACGGGACCGTACTCTGCATATCCTGCTGCGGCAGGGCCATGATACTCGGTTCCGATCCGGAGGCCGAGGGCCGCATACTGTCGGAAATGCTTCCGCCGGGACTGACGCTCTTTGGCGCTTACTGCCTCGGGGAGATTTGCCCGGTCCGCCATAAAGGCGGAGACGTTTCCAATCGCTTTCATAACTGTTCGATAGCTTTCTGTATGTTTTAATCCATGGGGGCCTCTATGCCGTCCGAGATTTCAGCCAAAGGATACGCCCAGCTTGAAAGGCAGTATAAAAAACTTGAACGGGATTACCGTGCCCTGCTGATCATGCACGAACAGGCCGAAAGGCTGCGGAATTCCAATGAGGCCGCCAAAGAACTTTCCAATTTTTATAACCGCCTCATCCTCAAAAACACGCCGGGCATAACCTATATGTTGAATACGGAGCTGCGCTTTGTTCTTGGAAGCGACAAGATTGTCAGCCTCCTCGGTTACGGCGATATACGCGAAATGGTCGGAGTTCCCTTTCATGACCTGTTCGCGGGCCGCTGCGGCGCGGGGTGGATTGAGAAAACAAAACAAAGGTGCGCGTCGGTAATTGAAAACGGCGCCCAGCTTAACTATGAAGAAGAGGTCAGCTTTCTCGGCGAAAAGAGGGTGTTCCAGCTTTCCATAAGCCCGGCGGCGGAAAAAGACGGGGTAAACCAGGGCGCCGTGGTGGTGATGAATGACGTGTCGGAACTTTCCCGGGCCAGGGAAGAAGCGGAGCAGGCCAGCATGGCAAAGGGCGCTTTTCTCGCGAACATGAGCCACGAAATCAGGACCCCCATGAACGCCATTATAGGCATGACGGCCATCGCCAAAAGTTCGCAGGACCCGGGCCGTAAGGATTACTGCCTCAAAAAGATCGAAGACGCCTCGACGCATCTTCTCGGCGTTATCAATGATATTCTCGACATGTCAAAAATCGAGGCCAACAAACTTGAACTTTCCCTGGTAAATTTTGATTTTGAAAAAATGATCCAGAAGGTAATCAATGTCATCAATTTCCGTATGGACGAAAGGCGTCAGATTTTTACCATTGATGTTGATGACCGCATACCCCGCAGGCTTTTGAGCGACGACCAGCGTCTTGCCCAGGTTATCGCCAACCTCCTTTCCAACGCGGTAAAATTTACCCCTGACGGCGGTTCCATACACCTTGGCGCGTCCCTCCTCAAGGAAGAAGACAGGCTCTGTACCCTGCGCATTGAGGTGAACGATACGGGCATAGGCATTACTAAGGAGCAGAAGGACCGGCTCTTTACATCCTTTGAACAGGCCGACAGCGGGACTTCCCGCAAATTCGGCGGCACAGGGCTGGGGCTGGCTATTTCAAAACGTATCGTGGAGATGATGGGCGGGCGGATATGGGTTGAGTCGGAACCCGGCAGGGGTTCTACCTTTGTCTTTGTCATTCAGGCTGAACGGGCGGACGAAAAGGAACCGGCGGGGCTCCTCAATCCCGGCGTCAACTGGAAAAACCTCAGAGTGCTTATGGTCGATGATTCTTCCGACACCCGCGAATACTTCAGCAATATGATGAAAAAACGCGGCGCCGCCTGCGATACCGCCCCGGACGGCGAAGAAGCGGCGGCGATGATCAAAAGCAACGGTCCCTATGATCTTTATTTTGTGGACTGGAGAATGCCGGGCATGGACGGCATAGAACTGTCCAGGCTCATCAAACAGGGGCAGCCCCTTTCCAAATCCGTGGTAATCATGATTTCTTCCGCCGAGTGGAACACCATAGCCGGTGAAGCCAGGGAAGCGGGGGTGGATAAATTTCTTTCCAAGCCCCTGTTTCCTTCGAGCGTCATAAACTGCATCAACGAATGTATAGGGCTGACCGGGCAGACGGAGCCGGGCGTCCCGGGCGCGGAAGGCCAGGACAATTTTTCAGGCTATACCATGCTCCTTGCCGAGGATGTGGACATTAACCGGGAAATAGTTCTTGCCATACTTGAGCCTACGGGACTTGCCATTGACTGCGCGGAAAACGGCGCCGAAGCGTTCCGCAAATTCAGCGAGAACCCCCGGCGTTACGACATGATATTCATGGATGTGCAGATGCCCGAGATGGACGGCTACGAGGCCACAAGAAAAATACGGGCGCTGGATCATCCCTGGGCCGGCTCTGTTCCCATAGTGGCCATGACCGCCAATGTGTTCAGGGATGATGTTGAACAGTGCATTGAGGCCGGCATGAACGACCACATAGGAAAGCCCCTTGACCTGGATGATGTGATGGCAAGGCTCCGCAAATTCCTCATAAAAACAAAAAAAGCGGGCTGAGTTCTCTTACCGGACCCTGACGCTGAATATGGTAAGGGCCCTGCGGAAGGGGCGCGTTGCCTTTATGACCAGTTCTTCGCCGTCAAACGCTACCGTAACCTCGATGCCCTTGTTGCCGGCGATATAGGGAACTATGTTATCCTCGAAGAGCTTCCTGCTTGAATCCCTGTCGGCGACTTTTTCCACATAGAGCCTGCCCCTGAACGTATAGGTCCTTTCCCCGGCTTCCCGGCGGGAGAAAATAATTTGAGGCGCGTTTATAGGATCGACAAAGAGGTCAAAGTCGGGGTCGTTCCCCACGGAAATGACAAGGCCAAAGAACCCTACATTGTCATCCGAAACCGAAAGCCTGGCCGGAAGGACCTGGCGGTGGAGGCTGAAATATCCGGAAACCTGCGAGGGAAGCCCCGCGGCTTCCCAGTATCCTGAAAAAGTTTCGGCGTATTCCGGGGGCAGAAAGACCTGCTCCGCCCCGGCGGCAAGTTCGTCCGCAAGGCCCGTGTAGACAGAGACTCGTATGCGCAAAAGTTCAAGGAGCTTGCTGTCAATCCATATCCGCGTATCGGAAATCATGGTGGTATAGGCCCTGTTTACCGAAAATATTTCCTTTCCGAAACTTGTGATGGTAGCTATCTTGGGAATGTCGATAAAATTGAGGAGGGTGATATGGCTGATAAAATCAGCCGCCGTATAGGCGATGCCGCTCCTGAAAGCGCTTTTCCTCAGTGATTCGTATTCGGCGATGCGGTTTTCAAGCTCCCTGATAAAATTCCCGTTGAGGCTGATCTTGTGCCTGAGTTCGGCGTAGTTCTCCCTGGTAAACTCAGGTCCCCCTGAAATCCGCAGCGCATTATAGCGTTCTATTTCGTCGTAGTCCCTGAATATCCAGGTGCGGTGGAATTCGGGAAAGTAGTTTGAAAGGTTCTCTCCGGTAAGAAAAAAAGCCTCTCCGCCGTCTCCCCGCAGGAGCACATAGTCCGGGGAAGCCTCTATGACATAGCGGAAGAGCGCCTTGTCCCTATCTCTGAATTTCTCTTCCAGCGCTTCGGCGAATTCCCGGCTGAGGCCGTCGAAGGCGTTTTCGGGAATATCAAGGGTGGCGAAAAAGATTTTCGGCAGGCCCGTCCTTCCCGGAAGGTAGTCCCGCCGTATATAGGTCCACAGTTCCACCGGGTGTATGGTAATGGCGCAGCTTTCTTCGCCCCTGGTAATCCTTAACGAACAGCGGCCTTCAAGTATATTGAAGTCGGGAATCTCATAGGTAAAATCATCCGCCCGGCTGTCGTCCCGCCACATGAAGCCTGAGTAGCTCTTGTCCGTCGCCGGTCCCCGTTCCCCTATATCCTCCCGGCTGCCGGGGGCAGGGAGCAGCGCTTCGGGCGCGAAGAAAAGGGGGACCCTGACAAAGCTCCATTCCGTTCCGTAAAGCGCCTTGGACCAGTATCCGGTTTCTCCTCCGGCATTGTATCCGGCTACGCGGAGTTCCCGCGCCGCGTTGCCCTGGCCGTTCTGCAGTATGGTGATGTGCCTGGTAAGGGCCGCCCTGCCTTCCAGGGGTATGGGTTCCTGGATCCTCCAGTCTTCGGGAGGAAGGCCCCAGGGGGTGAGGTTTGAATAATAGCTGATCCCCGGAATGGCGGATATGTAGGGTTCATAGGTGTATTTCATGAACATGGGATCACCGCCTACGATGTCGAAATCGGCTATGCGGGTATACATTTCTCCGGCGTCGTTGATGAGAAAGATGGTTGACGCGCTTGCCGAAAGCGCAACGGCCCTGAAAGCGCCGCGCTCGGGCCCCAGATAGTTGCGGCTGAAATCGCTGGGAAGCCCCGTATCGGCATAGCTGATTTCCTGCCCGTCTTCAAGGAGTACATAGGTCGTGGCTATTTCCTGGGTTCCGTTGTGGTGCTGGTTGCCGAAGGGGTCCTCATAGTAACCCACCTGGTTGTTCCGTTTGCCCAGGGCCCAGGCCCTGTTGCCCGCCGTTCTTTCGTCAAAGAAGAGCCTGATTTCACTGGGCCAGCCCTGGCTGTCAAACCAGACAGTCTTTTTACGGCTGAATATCCAGTCAAAACAGATGCGGTAAAAATAGCCGTCGGAGGAAAGGGCCATAAGCTCATCGGCGTCAGCCGAAATTTCGACTATGCAGGAAGGATTGGCAAAATCTTTCTTTGCCGGATTATGGGGAAGCCCGGTTCCGGTAAAGAGTGCCCAGTTTTTCGGTTCTTTTTCGCTGTCCGTACTTTTATACCAGATAAATCCTTCCTTGAGTATGTAATAGTGGTAGGTATTAAAAGTCTGTGTTCTGGTTTTTATATACACCGCTTCGGGAAAGCTGCCGTTAATGTCCTCGCCTTCCCGCATCGCGATGTCCCGGGACGGGAAAGCCTGGGTAAACGTGTCATGGGGAACTCCCGCGCAGGACGCGAGGCCAAGACAGAGGGAAAGGATGTAAAATAGATTCTTTAATCCGCGGAAGGCTGCCATACCCTGCGTTTCTCCGGGAGTTTCCATACGCTTCTCTAACTTTATCATACTGTATGGGTATGCCAGTATCAAGCTGGAAACTTCCGGAACAAATGGGCTATACTTTTACGGGGGACAGCAGAATGAGAAGGGCCATATCCGTCAGGGCAGTGTTTTTTTTGCTGCTTTTGCCGTTTTCCCTTTGGGCCGAATCTTTTTTCTATGCCCATGAACAGGGGAACAAATACCGTATCCTTTCCACGGTGAACGAAAGGGTTTACTTTGACCGCGTATTCAGCCACCGGGCCGAAATACTCAACCGCATTGCCATAGAGGTCCTCTCGGCCTCGGAGGACGGCACGGGCGCGCACCGGGCCGTCTTTCAGACCGCCGAAAGGGCCGAGGGGATTCAGGGGGGGAATATCTTCCAGTGGTCGCGGGAATATGAATCGGAATTTGAACGGGATAAATTCGGCTATCTTACCATAGACAGCAAATACTATATGCCCGTGGTGCGCAATGTCCCCGTGTTTCCCGGCAGGGACCTCAGCGAGGGAGACTCCTGGAGCGCCGAAGGCCACGAGATGCATGATTTCAGGGATTCATTCGGCATAGCCGAACCGTACCGCATACCCTTTACCGCCACCTATACCTATCTCGGGCTCCGCGAGCGCAAGGAACATGAGTATCCGGCCTTTTCAGTTTCGTACCGTATTTTTTTTGAACCCCAGGCCGCATCGGGCAGGATATGGCCGGTGCGCATACTGGGCGCTTCTGACCAGGTGGTTTACTGGGACGCCGCACTGGGCCAGGCCGCAGCCTATGAGGAATCATTCAGGATGATTTTTGAACTTTCCGACGGCCGTACCGTAGAATACCGGGGCAATGCCGAGGCGGAGATTTACGAAGCCGAAATAATGGACAAAGAATCCATCGCCGATGAAATCGCCGGCGATATATCCCGGCTGGGCATAGAAGACGCCAGTGTACGGGTTGCCGATGAAGGCGTGGTAATCAGCCTGGAAGACATACAGTTTATGCCCGACTCGGCGGTGCTTATGGAAACCGAAAAGGATAAAATAGACAAGATAGCCGGAATACTGCTCCGTTATCCTGACCGGGACATTCTCGTCGGCGGGCACACCGCCCTGGCCGGAAGCGCCGCCGGCCGCTTGAGGCTTTCCCGGGAGCGGGCAGCCGCCGTCGCCGAATACCTCCTCCAGCACCAGGTACGGAGCGCCGACCGCATTGTGGTGAGAGGCTACGGCGCCGAAAGACCCGCCGCCGATAACCGCACCCCCGAAGGCATGCGGAAAAACAGGCGGGTAGAGATAACCCTTCTTGAGAACTAAGGGACGGGTGTCCGTGTGATGCCTGCCCGGATAAAGAGTAATGGGCCTGAGTTTCACTGGCCATTTTGTTGGATATATGCTACCGCAAAATTTGTATTAAAAGACGGGGTATTTATAATTGAACAGACTGATTGCTATACTGAACTGGTTAAATGAGACTAATGGAACATTTAGAGGCCAGCCAGTTAAAAATTGGATTTTCGTTTTTTTCTTCTTGGGATTTTTTCTACAATTAATTTATAATTATCTTCAAAAACAAAAAGAAGCTATTGATTTAACGGGAGAATGGTATGACCCTAAATTAAAAAAATTATCTCTAATAATTGATTTTGAAAATGAGGTTCCCTATTTAGCAACGGCGAAGGAAACATATTTAATACATTCCGTACTTCGAAGTTGTGATAAAATAAATATAGGCGGACAGCTTTTTAATGAAAGAAACGTATCATTTTCACTTGTCTTGAGAATAATAAATAGAAATAAGCTCAGGCTGATAGATGCTGTTAATTTTTCCTTGGGAAAACCCTCTGGAAACAAATTTGTCAGGGTTCTAAAACAATTATGGAGTGAATGATGGAAATCAATTTACGGCTGATATCATCTGTTATTGGAGCTATTATATTAACAGTGATCGCATATTTGATAAAGAGAAATAAAAATAATATTTTTTATTAAGACTTAAAAACCACCGCCTATGGCGGTGGTCATGTACTGACGGCTATGCCTTTAGAAAAGCAAGAAGGTCGAACGATGAGGATATTAAGAAACAACTTCATGCGGAAACGC
>JAISCK010000145.1 GCA_031265635.1 Spirochaetaceae bacterium | reverse complement strand
CGAATATAACCCTCAATGACGCGGAGCCCTACCGGGAGCAGAAGAGCGCCAATGTCATGGGCACCATGACCATACGCGACGTGGTGGTCAGGAACAAAATAAAAATCAGCAAGCGCGTTATGGGCGCGATACTGAACTCTTACATTGACACCGATAACCTTGAGGTGCTGGAAGTGTGCTTTGAGGAAAACGACGACGCCAAGCGGCTGTTCTTTAAGCAGGCGGGTCCGGGTCTGGATCACCGCTACTATCTTGTGTACACCGAGAGCGCGCGGCGGATAATCGATTACGGCGGCGACCCTTATGTGGTAACGTATTCGGGCGGCGACCGGGTGTTTCTCAGGATAAAAATCATGCGCCGCGTAACCGAAAAGGTGAACACCCGGAGCGCCAGGGGCAGACGGATTTAGGAGGAGCCATGGTATACAGGGATTACGGAAAAACCGGCAAGAAGGTGTCGCTGCTCGGCTTTGGGGGCATGCGCTTTGCCCATATCGATGATCATGATGAATGTATACGCATGATGGTCAAAGCCGCCAAAGGCGGGGTAAATTACTTTGATACGGCTCCGGGTTATTTTGAAACAAAAAGCGAGTTGGTCTTTGGGGAGGGCCTTGCCGAACTCAGAAAGCGCTCTCTTCCCTACTATACGGCGACCAAGACCTTCAAGAGTACCGAATCTGATCTCAGAAGGGAGATTGAAAGCCAGCTCAGGCGGCTCAACATTGACGCGGTTGATTTTTACCATGTGTGGTGCATTACCAGCCTGGACAACTGGCAGGCCAGGAAACAAAACGGCATCCTGACTACCCTAGAAAAATTCCGGGAAGAAGGGCTTATCAGGCATATCTGTGTGTCAAGCCATCTTATTCAGGATGAAATCGAAGAACTCCTTATGGAGGGGGTCTTTGAGGGCGTACTCTTTGGCTACTCCGCGTATAATTTCAGAACCAGGGAAAAAGCCTTTAACGCCATACGGAACAAAAAACTCGGCGCCGTGGTGATGAATCCCCTGGGCGGCGGCGTCATACCCCAGCATCCCGAACTTTTTGAATTCCTTAAAGAAAGCCCGGATGAACCGGTAGTGTCCGCCGCCCTCCGCTTTCTCTGGGATCACCGGGACATCAGCGTAACCCTGGTGGGCTTTGCCTCGGAGCAGGATGTGGAAGCCGCCCTGGCTGCCATGCAAAACTACAGGCCCAGTACCGAAGCCGCCCTTGCCGTGAAAAAGGAAAGGGCTTCGGGTTCTTTGGAAGGGCTCTGTACCGGCTGCGCCTACTGCGACGAATGCCCCCAGAGCATACCCATACCCCGGTATATGGACGCCTATAACCAGAAACTTTTGACAACGGAAAACAGCGCCCTTGCCCAGCGCCTTTCCATGCACTGGGGCATCAAAGCCCGCGGCGCGGCCGCCTGCATAGCCTGCGGCCAGTGCGAAGCGGCCTGCACCCAGCACCTGCCCATAATCCGGCGCCTTGCCGAAATAGCCGGCATGGGAGCCTGAGCCTGTAAAAAGGGCGGCGGAAAGCCTCCGCCGCCCCGCATTATTCCAGCATTTTTCAACTTTTCAATCAAAATATATCATAAAAGAACAATATCTATCACACGCATAACAAATACTAACAACCTTTTGTTGACAAGTAAAACAGCCGGTATTAGAATAAACTTATAGAAATGAGAACAAACAAATAATGAATGGAGGTTATTGTGCTGGCGGAAGAACGATATACACGGATAATGACCATTCTCAAGGACCAGGGCTTTGCCAAGGTCGATGATCTTGCCCAGGCGCTAAAGGTGAGTGACATGACCATACGCCGGGACCTTGACCGCTGTCAGGAACGGGGCATACTCCAGCGCTGCCACGGCGGGGCCCTTATGAACCGTCCCGAAATCAGTTTTGAAGATAAAAGCGGCGAAAATTGTGAAATAAAAAAAAGTATAGCCAGAAAGGCCGCCTCTTTTGTGGAAGACGGGATGACCGTTTTTCTTGACGCCGGAACTACCACCTATGAGCTTGCCCAGCTTATACGGAATATACCCCGCCTGACCGTCGTAACCGATGATGTGCATATTATGTATTCCCTTCTTGGCAGCCCGGTGGAGCTTATCTGCATAGGCGGGGTAGCGCATAAAAAAACAGGCTGTACTTTGGGCAGGTTTTCCGAACAGATGGCCGAGCAGATGCATTTTGATATTTCGTTTATCGGTACCAATGTGGTGGATGAGGAATTCTGTTCCATGACCCCCACGCTGGAAAAGATGTTTTTTAAGCGTCTGGTACTGCGCCATTCCGGTCTGTGTTACCTTGTGGCCGACCATTCCAAATTCAACAAAAAAGCCCTGTATATGATAGACAGCCTGGACAAGTTTTCCGGAGTCATCACCGACTATGCCTTTAACGATGATGAACAAAGGCTGATTTCCGAAAAGAAAATAACCGTAATTGCCGTGGAAAACAACGAATCACCGTATGAGAGGATGAACGCATGATTCAGTGTGTGGTGGTGGCCGATGATCTTACCGGGGCCAACGCCGTCGGCGTACTCATGACCAAGGTAAATTACCGGACCTATTCAATAACCGATGGTGAAAAACTTGATGTAAAAAAACTTGCCGACTGCGAATGTGTGGTTTATCCGACCGATTCAAGGAGCATTCCCGCCGGGGAAGCCTATGAAAGGGTGTACAAGGCAACCCTTGTCCTGAAATCAGGGGATGTCAGGGTTTATACAAAACGTATTGATACCACCCTCCGGGGCAATCTCGGTTCCGAGACCGACGGCATGCTTGACGCCCTCGGCGGAGACCGGGTCGCCATGGTGGTGCCCTGCTTTCCTTCGTCAAACAGGATCAACGTAGGCGGCTATCTTCTTGTCAACGGCATACCGCTGCACAAGACCGAGGTTGCCCTTGATCCCAGGAATCCTGTTCATACTCCCCTCTGCGCGGAACTGTACGGCGCCCAGTCAAAGTACGGTACGGCTTCAATACTGATAGCCGATTTGATGAAAGGCCAGGACGCGGTTTCGGAAAAAATCAAGTGTCTTGCCGCACAGGGGCTGCGGAATCTTGTTTTTGACGCTGTTACCGGGGAAGATATAGACCTTATCGCCGGCGCGGTGATAAAGAGCGGTGTTCCCTTCATCGCCGTTGATCCCGGACCCTTTACCGCTTCCCTGTCTAGAAAGATCATTCCTGTTCGCCCGGGAGAAAAACGAAGTAAAATTTTTGTCGCCGTAGGCAGCGTCAACGCTGTTGCCCGCAGGCAGGTTGATTATTTTCTTGGTTCCCAGGACGCCTTTAATGTATATATGGAAACCGCCGAATTCCTTGAGGGCGAACAAAGGCGTAGCAAGGAAATCAAACGGGTAGTGTCCGAGGTACTTTCCAACTGCGTTTCTTTTGACGTATGCAGCGTAGTGGGCAGGGGCATCATTCCCGAAAACCGGGTTCCCTTTGAACCGTATGCGGAAAAATACCACTGTACGGCAGGGGAACTGTCGGCGCTGATCAATGAATCAATCGCTGAAATTACCTATGCGGTCATGAGTTCTGGCAAAGGTTTCAGGGGTATGTATACCTGCGGAGGAGATATCACTGTCGCGGTGTGCAAGCGGATGAAGAATACGGCTCTCCGGCTTCTCGGAGAAGTTCTCCCCCTGGCTTCCTACGGGGAGATTATAGGCGGGGATCAGGAGGGCCTGAAAATAGTGACCAAGGGAGGCATGGTCGGGGACGCTGACGCCATAGTGTTATGCGTCAGGTATCTTAAAGAGAAACTTGCTGTATAAACAGCGGAAGGTAGTTGATGAGTAAACCGTTGATTGTTGTTCCCCTGGGGGACCCTGCCGGTGTAGGTCCGGAAATACTGGTTAAGGCTTTTGCCAGCGCGGATGTGCAAAAGGCTGCCCGCTGCGTGGCGGTCGGCGATTCCGGGGTGGTGAAAAACGCCGTTAAAATAACTGGGAAATCTTTCACTATAAAAGAAATAAACGAAGCTGCCGAAGGAGACTATTCAGATGGAACCCTCAATCTGATCGCCGTCAACAATATCGACATGAGCCGTTTTAAGGCCGGGGTGGTAGACGGCATGTGCGGCAGGGCGGCATACGAGTATATCGAGAAGAGCGTGCGGCTTGCCCTGGACCGGAAAGTGGACGCTGTGGCCACTACGCCGGTCAACAAGGAATCATTAAAAAAAGGAGGTATCGATTTTATCGGGCATACCGAAATTTTCGCGGAACTGACAGGTACTCCCGATCCCCTTACCATGTTTGAGGTCAGGGGACTCAGGGTGTTTTTTCTGAGCCGTCATGTATCCCTGCGCAAAGCCTGCGAAATGGTTACCAAAGACCGTATCATCGATTATGTAAAACGGTCCGTGGAAGTTCTCCGTAAATTCGGAGTTACCGGGGGAACCATGGCAGTGGCGGGGCTGAATCCCCATTCAGGGGAGCATGGCCTTTTTGGAGACGAAGAAGTAAAGGAGGTATTTCCGGCTATAGCGGCATTACAGGCAGAAGGCTACAAAGTAGAAGGTCCCATAGGCGCCGATTCGGTGTTTCACCAGGCCCTTAAGGGAAAGTACAACAGCGTGCTTTCGCTATACCACGATCAGGGGCATATAGCAACCAAAACCCTTGATTTTGAGCGTACCATTTCTATCACCGGAGGTATGCCCATACTGCGTACCTCGGTTGATCACGGTACGGCCTTTGATATCGCAGGCAGGAACCTTGTCAGTGAGGTGAGCATGGTTGAAGCCATACTCCTTGCCGCGAAATACGCACCCGGTTTTGCGTACAGGTAAGGATACGCGCGGATATACCATGACCTGATGACCATGGTATTTCTGTGCGGGTCCTGTTATCTGATTGGATGCGGCGGCCCTCGCTGCCCAAAAATTTAGGAGGTTTTTATGGAAGTATCAGGGACTCAATTAATCCTTGCTCTGGTTATTGGTCTTTTTGTCTTGATTCTGCTCTGCCTCAAGACCAAGGTTCACGCTTTTCTGGCCCTCATTATCGCGTCTATAGTTATTGGCCTTATCGGAGGTCTGCCCCTTGTCGTTGACGCAAACAACAAGGTTAGCATAGTCAACTCCATTACCGGAGGGTTCGGCGGAACCCTGGGGAGTATAGGCATCATCATCGGTTTTGGCGTCATGATGGGCGAAATCTTTCAGCTCTCCGGCGCCAGCAACCGCATGGCCTTTACCTTTCTTAAACTATTCGGAAAAGGAAGGGAAGAATTTGCCCTGGCTCTTACCGGCTACATTGTTTCCATTCCTATTTTCTGCGATTCTGCTTTTGTGGTACTCTGCCCCATAGCAAAATCCCTTTCCAGAACCACGAGAAAATCCATTGTGGCCCTGGGCGCGTCCCTGGCCGCCGGCCTTGTGGTTACCCATACCATGGTGCCGCCCACTCCCGGACCCCTCGCGGTAGTGGGCAATCTCGCCAGCGCCGGTGGTAATATAGATCTCGGCAGGTACATTATCCTGTCGCTTATTTTCTCCATACCCATTACCATTGTGGCGGTGTTCTATGCCAAGTATGTGGGCCGCAAAATTTACCAGGTTCCCGCGGCCGACGGCGAAAACTGGGAAAGGCCCGAGGACAAGGGTCCCGACTACACGACAGCCCTCAGCATGGATACCAAGGACATGCCCGGGACCTTTGTGTCCTTCTTCCCCCTCCTCGCGCCCATACTGCTCATACTCTGCAATACCGTATTGAGCGCCCTCAAGCTGACCGAAGCCAACTTCCTAACCCTGCTTCTGTACTTTATCGGCCAGCCCATTGTGGCGGTAGGCATCGGCCTGCTTCTGGCCATCTACACCCTTGGTTTCAAATACGCCAAGGGCGATCTTCTGCTTAAAATGGAAAACGGCATGAAGTCCGCGGGCATCATACTTCTGGTAACAGGCGGCGGCGGCGCTTTGGGCCGGGTACTCAGCAACAGCGGTATAGGCAGCTATATCGCCGGCGGCCTTGCCCAGACCGGCCTTCCGGTATTCATACTGCCCCTGGTAATCGCCACCCTGGTCCGCTTTGCCCAGGGTTCGGGTACCGTGGCCCTGACCACCGCGTCGGCCATCACCGCCCCCATTGTTGTTGCCGCAAACGGCAATCCCTATCTGGCTGCCCTCGCAGCCTGCGTAGGCGGCCTCTTCTGCGCGTACTTTAACGACAGCTACTTCTGGGTAGTCAACCGGCTCATTGGTATCAGCGAAACCAAGGAGCAGCTTCGCATCTGGACCCTCACCACCGGCGTCTGCTGGCTCACCGGCGTGGTGTTCCTCTTTATCTTTGGAATATTCCTGAGATAAAAATAGTTTCGTATAACAAAAACAGGGGAGCCGGGGTTTCCGATGCGAAACACCGGCTCCCCGTTTTTTCCGCTACACGCTCTTGCGGCCGGCCCGCTTATACAAGCATCACAGACTGTGTACCGCCTTCTCAAGCCGCGTGAGCGCCCCTTCCAGGACGGAGCGGGGGGCGGCAAGGTTTATCCGTTCAAAGCCTCTGCCCTCGGGGCCGAAGATGTAGCCTTCATCAAGGAAGAGCAGG
>JAISCK010000033.1 GCA_031265635.1 Spirochaetaceae bacterium | reverse complement strand
CCCTTTGTGTCCAGGCTTACGGTAGAGGTAAAGAACAACCTGGTGCGCCTGACCTGGCGGGATTCCCCGGATGTCAGGGGCCCTGTGTATGTGTACCGCTCGGACCGGCCCATCGAGGCGGGGGCGGACAGGCCGGAAAGGCCGGAGGAAATACCCTACGGCAGCGAATCGTATATAGACGAGCCCGAAAACACCGGGACCTTTTACTATTTTGTCGCGGCAAGCGACAGCCAGGGCAAACTATACGATATTCCCATACCCCTTAACAATACCGTCAGTGTCAGCATCGGGGATGCCTTTTCCGGGGGCGAAGCCCTGTCGGGCGGTCCGGGTATACTGGACGGCACGGCCTTTGTGGAAACTTCGGTTCAGGGTAATTCGGTGGTCATACGGTTTACCGTTCAGGGGGAAGGGAAAACCCCGGTACTCTACCGGAGCGTACGGCCCATACGGAACGTGCAGGACCTTTTGAGCGCGGTGATTGTGCAGACAGCGGTAAGATCGCCTTTCACCGATTATCCGGTTCAGGACATAGATTACTTCTACGCGGTTATTCTTGAGGAAGATCTCGCCCAGGGCAGGGTTTCCATAACGCCCGGACGGAACGCCACCACCCAGGCGGCGCGGCTTTCCGCCGAGCCCCGGGAAGGAAGGGATATCCGCGCCATGCCCCTTCCGCTTGTTTCGGTGGGCAATGCCGTCCCCCGTTCCCAGGGTTTTGCGGAAACGCCTTCCCCCCGGACCCTCAGCGCCGAGGCGGAACAGGCTGTCGGCGCCCTTCTCGGAAAAACCGAAACGGCCCCGGTGCCGGAGCGGAAGAGGCCCAGGGCCTTTTTACGGGACCTGGACGAGAACGCGGGCGGGGCCGATTACGCCCTGGGCGCCATAGTGCGGAATTCGTTCAGCCGGGGGCAGTGGGAACAGGCCAGAAACGAACTCATACAGTTCCTCTCCCTTCCCAGAAGCGCCGATATTGAATACCGGGCCCATTTCTACCTTGGCCAGTCCTGTTATTTCCTGAACAAATACCGGGAAGCCCTTTTTGAATTTCTCCTTGTCAGGCCCTATGAGGACGCCGAGGCATCCGTATGGATTGACGCGATACTGGCCGGGATCTCAGCGTATACTCCGCAGGAGTGAACGGAGTTCGGGATTGACCGGATCTTCTCCTACCGGGTGGGCCGTTCCTGTTTCGCCCTCGGCGCGGAGGAAGACCTCGTCGCCTGTGGAAATAAGGTCAAAGAAACCGCTCCTGCTGAGCGTGCCCGAGGTGATTTCATCCCCTATATTTTCAATTACCAGAGTACCCAGGAGATCTTCAGGATAATAGCGTATGCCTATGCCTTCATTGAGAAGCCCCGCCCTGCCCTTTTTTATGATCTCGTATACGCCGCCGCCTGTAAGGCCGTCCGCCCTGCCCTTGTCAATGAGGGCCTGGGAACCCCTGCGGCGTATCAGTTCAGCCCTGAACGGCAGTGCCGCCGCAAGCTGCTCCACGATGTTTCTTGACGCGTTTCTGAGCCGGTCAGGCCCGGTTCTGAAAGCGTACAAAGACGCCGCCCGGGACCCTGTACGGCCGACAAAAAGCTCTCCCCTGACGGACAGATCCCTTTCGTTTTCGGAAACGCTGACAATAAGAAAATAATCCGCACCCGCTTCCCGGGCGCTCCTGAAAGCCTGGGAATAGCTTGCCTGGCGGAGTTCCAGATCAAGGGGAAGTATGTTACGGTCATGGACCAGTATATCCCTGATATACGCCGAACCCACGGAACCGGCGTCAGGATGGTAAAACGCGGACTGGGAGGCCAGGGAAAAAACGGCAATCTTCCAGTGCCGGGCGGCAAGTTCCACGGGATCAACCGCCCACTGGCGGAATATGGCGTCGGAAAGCAGGGAATCATAGGTTTCGACAGCGTCGTTTATGGTACGGTCGGCAAGACCCAGGTTCTGGAGGAAACGGAGTTCGTCCACATAACGGGAAGGATAGCCCTGGATGCGGAGCAGTTCGGCATATTCCCTGCGGTCGGGGGCATAGGGGTAAATGCGGAGGCCCCGGCGGTATTCAAAGAGGGCCTGGTCAAGAAGGTTTTCCCTTCTGTAGTCCCTGGCCCGGTTAAAATGCCACTGGGCCCAGCGGCCCCTCTGGCTGTCCTCAAGGCTTGTATGGGCTATGACCAGGTCTTCCAGGGCCGCCCGCACAAATTCATCATCAGTATCTATGCCGAGCGCCGCCTGGAGTATGGCTATGGCATCGGGATACCTGCCCATGCGCATATAGGACATTCCCTTGAGATACCACGCTGAAACATTCTGCCTGTCCGAGGCAATGATTTCGTCGGCAAGCCTGGCCGCTTCCTGGTACTGGCCGGAACGGTAACGGAGGCTGGCCAGGAGGGAGCGGGCCGGAGCGAAACCCGGCCTGAGACTGAGGGCTTTTTCGGCGTAGCGTATGGCGCCGGGCAGCAGGTCCGAAGCCGCGTCAAGATAGGCGGCGTAGTAATGCACCCGGTAATCATCAGGATGCTGGTTTACCGCCCTGGCGATATAGATGCGGGCATTCTCCGCGTCCCCCATGGAACCGAGTACCAGGGCCAGCGAAATGAGCACCCGCCTGTCATCAGGATAACGGCGGGCTGCCTCACGGTAGCGCCGCACCGCGTCTCCGGTATGGCCCCTGGCTATATCCAGTTCCGCGGCGGCAAAAAGGGCTTCCCTGTTGTACGGCTCCCTGGCAAGAACCTCGCCGATTATCGAAGCGGCCGCGTCAAGATGCCCCAGGGCTATGAGGGTAAAGGCTTCCAGGTTCGCGATGTCGGAACGGCCCCTGGCAAGAAGCCGGGCCTGGCGCGTCCAGCTCAGGGCCTGATCGTATTCCCCCAGTTCATAATATGACTCGGCAAGGGCCCCGGCGGCTCCGGCGTGGGCGGGGTTGATTCTCAAGACTTCCTGAAAAGCCTCGGCCGCGGCATACCAGTCCTCGTTGAGCATGGCGCTCTGTCCCTGTTCATACAGGGAAGCGGCGCTCCTTCCGCTCTGGGCAAAGGGCCTTGCGGCAAGAAACAACAGGAAAAATATGAATACAGTTCTTTTAACGCCGCGCCCCGAAAGGCTATTCCGGTGTTTCATTGGACCGCCCCTTTACAGTAACCCCCGCACACGCCCGCCATTCAGGTACGGGATTGCTGGTTCAGCACCACCTTAACGGTATTTATTTTATGACCATCCACGTCCTGGATGATAAAATCGTTTCCCTCGAAAACAACCTTCTCGTATTTTACCGGTATTTTGCCGAAAAGATCAAATACAAAGCCCCCAAGGGTATCGAATTCGTTTACCGGCAGTTTGACGCCCAACTCTTCGGAAAGGTCCTCAAGGTTTACCCTGGCATCACAGAGATAGCTGCCCTGGCCCAGCTTCAATATATCTTCCTTCTCATTGTCAAACTCGTCCTGTATGTCCCCGACTATTTCCTCAATGATATCTTCCATACAGACTATGCCCGATACGCCGCCGTATTCGTCTACCACTACCGCTATATGCACCCTGCGGCGGCGCAGTTCCCGCAGGAGGTCGTCGATATGTTTTGAACCGGGAACAAAGAAGGGTTTTTTAAGGAGCTTTTCTATGAGCAGTTCTTCCTTCTGGACCAGGGTATGGAGTACGTCTTTTACATAGAGTACGCCGATGACATTATCTATGGTTTCCCGGTATACGGGAAAGCGTGAATGGCCGCTCGCGGAAATACGCTCCAGTATTTCACCGGGACTTGAGTCAACGGACAGAAAGACCGTATCAATACGGGAGACCATCACTTCCTTGACCGTGGTTTCGGAAAGTTCCACCACGCCCCGTATCATTTCCTTTTGGTCGGATTCAAGGCCGTGGTAGCCCTTCTTCCCTTTCTTCAACAATGCTGAAAAAAACAAAGGCGTTTTCATGGCAGTATACGCTCCCCGTCAAGTTCGGAAAGTATGGTTTCCTGAAGATCAAGCATAGGCTCCTCCGCGCCGTTTCCCCGGTGGTCCATTCCGTCAAGGTGCAGAATACCGTGAACCACAAGGCGGCGCAATTCCTCGTCTTCGCTTACGTTAAAATACGCGGCGTTTTCGCTGAGGCTGGGAAGGGAAATGACCACATCGCCGGGAAGAAAGCGTTCTTCCCCGCCGGCCCTGTATGTTTCGCCCAGTTCAAAGGAAAGCACATCGGTGGGTTCACAGAGGCCCCGGTAGCGCCCGTTAAGTTCCGCCATGGTTTTTCCGTCGCAGAGCAGCACCGAAAGGTCCCATTTTTTTACCTCAAGCCGCCTGAGTACCCTGAGGGCAAAAGCCTCAAGCCGGCCGGACCAGAGAGGCAGGGGAAGCCCCTCGGCCCGCACTTCAACCTTGTTCATCGGAACGCGCGCCGGTTCCGGCGCGGCCTCGGGAAACAACGCCGCCCGGGGGCGCGCCCGGGGACGCTTCCCTGTTCAGCTTGGGATATTCAATGCGTGAATGATAGTGCCCGGCAAGAACCCTGATAAAGGCCATCTTAATAATTTCCAGGTCATGAAAGCTCAGATCGGATTGGGAAAGCTGGTCGTTTTCAAGTTTGGACATGAAGAGTTCCTGTATGAATTTCTCAAGCCGCGTTACGGTCGGTTTTTTCAGGGTGCGCACGGCGGCTTCCACTATGTCGGCGAGCATGACCACGGCCGATTCCCGCGAGCGGGGCGGGTTTCCCGGATAGGTGAAGTCCTCGATGTTCACCTGGGATTCCCGTTTCAGCGCTTCATTGTAAAACCAGGTAATCACCGAATTGCCGTGGTGTTCCCTGATGATATCAATGACCTCCCGGGGAAGCGCCATACGCCGGGCTTTTTCTACCCCTATCTTTACATGGCTGCGTATAACGGTTGCAGAAAGCCTCGGGGCAAGTTCCACATGCTTGTTGTACGCGGCCTGGTTCTCGATAAAATAATCGCTCTGGTCCATCTTGCCTATGTCGTGGTAATAGGCTCCCACCCTGGCAAGAAGGCCGTTGGCCCCTATGTCCTGGCAGGCCGATTCGGCGAGATTGGCCACCATTACCGAATGGCTGTAGGTCCCCGGCGCGACGGTAAGAAGGCGTTTGAGTACCGGCGCGTTAAGATCCGAAAGTTCAATGAGCCTGAATACCGTAGCGGTATTGAGCAGTTGTTCCAGGGGAGGAAGAAAACCCATGACCAGCATGCCCTGGACAAGGCCGTTCGCGGCGGCCCAGAGCAGTATGCCGGGAAACTCAAGGAGGGGCGCCTGCCCGGTAAGGAGCAGGGCCGCCATGACCACCGTGTTCGCGGCCGCCACAAAGAAACCCGCCTTGAACAGGTCCATGCGGCGTTCCACGCCCTGAATGGTGAACACCGCGGAAAATCCCGATACCAGGGCAAAGACAAAAGCCTGGCCGTCAAAGGAACCGGTAACAAGGGCGGCAAGGGGAAGAAGCACGGTCAGGGACAGCGCCGCGCGGGCGCCTATGAGAATGGCCGGAAGCATCACGGTCAGGGCCGTGGGGAAAAAGAGCGACGCCGGATAATAGGGGAACCGCACCGCAGCAGCCGCGGTAAATACCGCGCCGGTAACATAGGCGGCGCAGAGTATGGCGAGGAGGTACAGTTCGCTTACATTAAGGGGTCTGCCGAAATTCCCCGGACACAGGAAGAATACGCACAGAGCGGCGGCGACCGCCAGGGCGATAAAATAACCTATTGAACGGCCCAGGTTATTTTTTGTCATCACGGTATCAAGCACATTGAGCTTTACCATGTCCCGGGCGCTTATGATAAAACCTTCGCGGACAATGTGTTCGCCCTTCTCTATCACGGCGGTAACCGGCTCCACCTGGGAACGCAGGGCGTTAATTTTTTCCGCCGTATCCCCGGCGGAGAAAAACACGTTTTCGGCGATAAAAGGTTTTATGAGTTCCGGGGCCACGGAAACAAAGGCCGACGTATAGGAACCCCCGGCGATAAGCGCGGCAAGCTGTTCCGTTATAGTGGCGGCGGTAGCGATATCGTCATAGCGGACCTGTTCCCGGATAACATCACCGTTGTTTTCGTAGAGGACTTCGGCCTCAGCGGCGTTGTACAGCTCAAGCCCGGTACGGGGCAGGGCAAAAATTCCCCGCTCAAGAATACGGGCCAGCACAGCGCCGCCGTCTTCAAGGAGCTTTTCCCGCAGGGGGTCCCGGAAAAGCGCGTCCAGTATTTCAGGAGTGAAGGCGCCGGGAAAGCCGCGCTGTACGGCTTCCTGATAGCCGCCTGAGGCATCGCCTTTGAGAAAGATGTCCGCCGATATATCCATGAAGCGCTTGTATGAGGAAAGAATCAGAGCCGTGTCTTCACGGGAGTATCTAAAAACCGCCGGAACGCCGCGCCCGGCGTCTTCGATTTTAAGTTTTGTGGCTTCCTCGTCTGTATAGTACATGGTCTTTTCGGCGATGATGTCCCTGGGGGCCACCCTTCCCGCCTCAAAATCATGGAGACGGGATTCCATGAGGGACCTCCCGCCTATGCCGCTGCAGACCACAAAGGCCGGGAGGACAAAGGCGCCCAAAAAGGCGGTCAGGGTTTCTTTCCGGGGTTTTGAAAATCCGAAGAATTTAAGAAACAGGTCCTTTTTGGGACTGTCAGGGTCTTTCTTCATTATATATCCCTTTGGGCATGGCGGGCATTGATTCAGAGGCCGCTTCGGCATAGGCCCGGATGATTTTTTTTATCAGCGGGTTCCTCACCACATCGGCGGTTGAAAGGCAGGAAAAGTGAACGCCTTCTACCGGATTGAGTATGGAGACCGCGTGGAGCAGTCCCGAATCAATGTGCCGGGGAAGGTCTATCTGGGTGGCGTCTCCGGTAACGACCGCTCTCGCGCCCTCGCCTATACGGGTGAGGAACATCTTCATCTGTTCCCTGGTGGTGTTCTGGGCCTCGTCCAGTATGACCACGCAGTCGTTGAGGCTTCTCCCCCGCATATAGGCCAGGGGGGCGATTTCCAGGGTTCCGGTTTCTTCCATGCGGTGTATTATCTCATAGGGAACAAGGGCTTCCATGGCGTCATACAGGGGCCTGAGGTAGGGGCTTATTTTTTGCGCGAGGTCGCCGGGAAGATAGCCGAGGCTTTCTCCGGCCTCCACGACGGGCCTTGTAAGCACCAGCTTGCGGAGCTTTTTGGAAAGCACGAGGCGCAGGGCTTCGGCGATGGCAAGATAGGTTTTTCCGGTTCCGGCGGGTCCCACGCAGAAACAGATATCACAGCTCCGCATGCCCCTGATATACGCGGCCTGGTTGAGGCTCCGGGGAAACACCCTGCCAAACCCGTGGGGAATGTATATCATCGCTTCCCGCAGGGGGTCTTCTTCCCCGCCCTCTCCGGCTGTCTTTGCCAGGGCCTTAACAAAATCGGGAGAAGGGCTTTCCCCCTGTTCAACCGAATTAATCAGCCTTTCCATCATAACCCGGAAACGCCGGGAACCTGACTCGTCAAGGCCTTCCATGCGCAGCTGGTTGCCCCTGGTGGCGATTCTGCCTCCCAGGGAATGCTCGATAACCCGGAGATTTCCGTCATTTGCCCCGCAGACGGCGGACAGTATCTTCTGATCATCCAGTACGATAGTTATGCTTTCGTCCAAAAAAACCTCAAACCCGTAGATTCCCGAAACCGGGACTCCGGGATTTATAAAAGTCTAAAGCCCCTGTAATCAGGTAGTCAATAGGGCTCAATGCTTTACAATAGGTCAAATACATTCTTGTCGTATTTTACTTCCGTTTTGAATTCGCTGACCGGTATCCACTGTATGAGGAAGGATATTTCGGTATTGAATTTGTAGGTAAAGGGGACAACGGTCTGGTCCAGATACGGCGCGAGACGGACGCCCAGTTTGGCGTTCCAGTCGCCGAGATAATGGGTCAATACCAGGGAAAAATCCTTGAGCTTATACCCCGACCTCCTTCTCAGTTCAGGATCGTCAAAGCGGAAGGAGTTAAGGAGGTCGAGGAAGGGATTGTTCTCAAAACCGCTGGTGTTAAGGCTGGGAAGATTGAAATAGGGAATGTCCTGCATGTATCTGATTATCTGGTTGTTCTCCGCCCTGGTGGTAAAAGTCGCGTCCATAAAATCGCTTATCCGCAAGGTGGTACTCAGGGAAAACGTCAGGGCCGAATAGGTATAGCGCTGCAAATCCAGGGTAAGGTTTGTGGCGGCGTCTACGGAATAACCAAGACGGCTTTCAAAAAGGGAATCGTTTTTGAGATTGTGCCGGTACTGGAGCCGGAAATCCCGGGGATGGAGAGCCGCTTCCCCCGAAGGGTCCAATTCCCAGCCGTTAGTTGGATTAAGAATATAGGGAACAAATTTGGCCGCTGAAAATGAGGCGTCAAGGTTTTTGTAGGTAAGGCCGGCGGTAAGGCTCGTTACTTCTTCCTCCTCAGGTTCGTATATCATGGAATAGCGCATATTGCTGTTATCCGAAAGCCTAACGGTTTCGGTAACGGTTACCGGACGCCAGAGGGAAGTCTCAAAGGGATCGTCGACTCTGCCCGACACGGTTGTGGTCGATCTCCATACATTGAAAGTCCCGTTTCCGGTCATGGAAGAATCCCTGGGCGGGAGTTCGGCGCTGAGCGAGACATGCTGCCTGTAGTCCATCACATTGGCGTCAAGATTGGCGTTAAGCCGGTGGGCTTCAATGGTATCCTTGCTCCACCTGCCCCAGTCTATATGCCAGGAAGGGTCCTGGCCCGTGCCGTCAAAAACCGATTTTGCCACAAGGTTTCTGATTGAATAGTTGAGGCTGCTTGCGCTCCATACATCGCTGCCTACAAGGGGCCTGACCGTGGAAGAGAGTTCAGCCGAAGTGGTAAAATACGTCGCCTGATAGTTGCGGAGTTTGGCGGCGTTTATCTTTACAGGATCAGGAGCGCCGGACGAGGTGTATTCTTCGGCTTCCTCATTCATGTAGGTGTAACCCTGCCAGGCGGTATTTCCCGAAAAGGTGAGGGCGTTTGTATAGAAGCCCGACGCCTCGCCCGCGGTCAGGGTAAGGGAACCCGATGTACGGGCGCTGGTCAGTATGGAGGAAATTTCCGTCCAGCCTACATCATCCGCTTCTTTCCAGTTGGCGGATGATGAACGGAACTGCATTTCCGAGGAAGCCGACGGGCTCAGGCGGTAATCAAGGGAAAGGCGCGGCCCGCCTATGCCGCCCTTGATGTTGAAATTCTGGGCAAGGGCGGGAGGAACCAGAACGCCGCCGGTACTCCCGGCGCCCGGAGGCGCCGCGGTGGAAGAAGACGGGGCGGCCTCCGCATGGTCTTCCGCTCCGTCCCAGGGAGAACGGGGCAGGCCCCACTCGGTCATGGCGTTACTCTCCACGCCGGCTGATGCCGGGGATACTGTTCCTGAGGCGGTATTCACCGGCTGGCCCGAGACCGAGGCGCTGAGGGAAAAAAGGGTAAATTTATCCGGGAAGAAAAAGCTGTGATTAGGCGAATAGGCATTATACATGCCCCCGCTTGTTCTTGTTCTAAACGAAATAAAACTGCTCAGGCTGGATATGGAAAGGGCCGACACATAGGGGCGCAGGGCGGGCAGCGAGGGCGTAACCGAGTAATTTACCCGCCATTCATAACTTCCCAGCAGGTTTGAGCTAAGGTCGCTGTCGGTGGTAACGCCCTGCTTCATTATATTGAAGAGGTCCATATCTTCGGAACGGTCAAGGAAGTCCCTGTTTACATAAGGGTCGGAATAAAACGGCAGGGACCAGTTGAAACTGCCCGCCGCCCCGGAAACGGAACCGGTGTAGATGAAGCGGTAACGCAGGGGTACGGTAGCGGAAAAAAACCTCCCCTGGTTCCAGTTGCTTGTGCCGTTGGAATCGTAGGGAGTGTATACGCCTCTCATCTGGTATATGTCCCTGGTAAGACCCAGGCCAAAGGACAGTTCCTGGGCGCCGAAAGCGCCCCTTGCCGGCAGGGCAAGATTACTTCCCAGATACACGCCGAGGTTTGTATAGGCGTCAAAGATCAGGGAAAGGCGGGTGTCATTGGGGTCGCTTACTTTCTTTCCCGTACTCCGCAAAAACAAACCTTCCCGCTTTCTTTCCATGTCGTCGTTATTGCCGAGGATTTTCGTGATGGAATTCTCCTCGCTTGAAGTCGCGGTCGGACGGCCGAGAAGATAGGTCGTCGTCTGGAGAAAGCTCCCTTCCCGTGAACGGTAGCCCAGTACAGGATGAAAGATAAGTTTATCGGCGGGATAGAAGAAAAAGGGAAAATACAACAGCGGAATTTCACCTACCTTGAGTACGGCGTTAAAGACGGCAAAATCGGAACCGGGAAGAAGCCACAGCTTTGAGGCGTTGATGGACCAGTAGGAATCCTTGTTCTTCGCGTTGGTTATCCTCGCCCTGCGCAGTACGGTTACATCCTCGCCGGTACGGGAAATAACCTCACCCTCAAAGCGGTAAGCCTGATCATCCCCCGTAAGGGAACGCTCGGAAATGCCGTCCATAAAGGTTCCCGCCCAGTTGTCCAGGTCTATGACTATTGACTGGCCCCGGAATGTCTCAACGGTGTCGCCCTCCTGTTTTCTGTACGACACTCCGCCGGAGGCCGAAAGCAGATTGCGGGTACGGTTGAAAAGTATTTCTCCGGCTTCAATCTCGTATACCGCTTCCCCATCTTTAAGACTTATGCGCACATTTCCCGAAAGCCTGGCGTATTCCTCATTCACCACTTCCAGGGTAAAGTATTCGGTATTCCGCGCCGCTTCTATGGTTATAACTTTTTGGTTCTCCCCGGAATCCCCGGCTCCCGAAAAGGGAAGGCCGAAATGCGTGTACAGCCTCCGGGCAATATCGTCCCTGGTTCCCCCTTCCCCAAGCCCCAGTTCCCCTGCCCACCCGGCAAGCTCGGTAAGGGTGCCGGTGTCTATTTCCATCTTGATGCGGCGCTGTTCCTGGCTCAGGACAGGCGCGGCGGCCTGGCCTTCCGCGTCTTCCGCCTCCGCGTCCCCTGTCATGGCTTCCGTATCCGCGCTCGCCGCCGTATCCACCGCTATGCCTTCTGCCGCTACGCCCTCTGTCCCGGCTTCAAGCTCGGCATTTTCCAAAACATCCGCCGGCTCCCCGGCAGGGTCTTCCTGGGCTGAAAGAACAATTCCGGGAACATACAGAAAGGCAAGCATAACACAAAGCAGGAACCCGGCAGATAGTTTTTTCATTTCCTCCGGTCCAGCATCTTCTTTATATAAAAACCCGTATAGCTTTTGGCATGATTTGCCACGGCCTCGGGCGTTCCTGAAGTTACAAGGTTTCCTCCCTTGTCCCCTCCCCCGGGGCCGAGGTCAATAAGGAGGTCAGCCTGGAGCAGCACGTCAAGGTTATGTTCTATCATGATCACCGTATTGCCCTGGTCAACCAGGCGCTGAATAACTTCCATGAGCTGCTTGACATCGGCAAAGTGAAGTCCCGTGGTAGGCTCGTCAAGAATGTATACGGTCTTTCCTGTTGAACGTTTGGAAAGTTCCAGCGCGAGTTTTACCCGCTGGGCCTCGCCTCCCGACAGGGTCAGCGCGGACTGGCCGAGCTTGACATAGCCGAGCCCCACCGAAAGGAGGGTGTCGAGTTTCTTTGCCACATGGGGAATATAGGCAAAGAATTCCGCCGCTTCCTCAATGGTCATATCCAGCACCTCGGCTATGTTCTTGCCCTTATAGCGTATCTCCAGTGTTTCGTGGTTGAAACGCTTACCGTGGCAGACATCGCAGGTGATATACACATCGGGAAGAAAATTCATTTCTATCCTGATGGTTCCGTCCCCCTGGCAGTTTTCGCATCTGCCGCCCCGCACGTTAAACGAAAACCGGCCCGGCTTGTAGCCCCTGGCCCTGGCGTCAGGGAGGCTGGCAAAAAGATCCCGTATACCCTGGAACATCCCCACATAGGTTGCCGGGTTTGAACGGGGCGTGCGGCCTATGGGGCTCTGGTCTATGTTGATTACCTTGTCTATAAATTCGCTTCCCTCAAGGCTGTCGTAATCGCCCTCGGTATGGGCCGAATTGTACAGCGTGTTGGCAAGGGCGGGATAGAGCACGTCGGAAAGGAGGGTTGACTTGCCCGAACCGGAAACGCCGGTGATGCAGGTAAAAATCCCCAGGGGGATTTCAACATCAATATTTTTAAGGTTGTGTTCCCTCACCCCGTTAAGCCTGAGAACACTCCCGTTGCCCCTGCGCCGTTTTTTGGGAATGTCCATGGTAAGGGTCCCGGCAAGATAGCGGCCGGTAAGGCTCTCCCTGACCTTCATCACTTCGGAAGGAGAACCCTGGGCAATCACCTTGCCGCCGTGTACGCCGGCGCCGGGCCCGAGATCGACAATATGGTCGGCGGTTCTCAAGGTCTGCTCGTCATGCTCAACCACGATGAGGGTGTTCCCCAGATCGCGGAGGTAGAGCAGCGTGTCAATAAGCCGCTGGTTATCCCGCTGATGGAGACCTATGGACGGTTCATCAAGAATATAGAGCACTCCCACAAGACTTGAACCTATCTGTGTGGCCAGCCTTATGCGCTGGGCTTCGCCGCCCGAGAGTGTCGCCGACTTTCTCTCAAGGGAAAGGTAGTCAAGGCCCACATTCTGCATAAAGCCGAGCCTGGCGTTAATCTCCTTGAGTATCTGCCGGGCTATCTGTTTGTCGCTCTTTTTGAGTTTGAGAGTCTCAAAAAATGTAAGGGAATCCTGAACGCTGAGACTGGAAAGCTCCCAGATATTCCGCCCTCCGACGGTAACTCCCAGGGCCTCGCTCTTGAGCCTCTTGCCGCCGCATTCCTCGCAGACCCTCTGGCTCATAAAACTTTCAAACCATTCCCTCATGCCCGGAGACTGGGTCTCCATGTAACGCCGTTTCATGTCCTCAAGGATGCCGGGGAATTTGGTATTGTAATCAAAATGGTTGGTTCCTTCCTTGTTCTTGTAATGAATCTCTATGTCCTCCCGGCTGCCGTAAAGGAGTATGTCTTTAACTTTTTTGGGCAGCTCCTTGAGGGGCGTATTCAGTTTGAATTTGAAGTGTTTGGCCAGACTCTCAAAACGGCTGCGGTACCAGGCGGAATCAGGATTGTAAGGCGCAATGCCCCGCTCGTTAAACGAAAGATCCCAGTCCGGAATGATAAGATCAGGATCAAACTCCATCTTGATCCCCAGGCCCGAACAGGAAGGACAGGCGCCGAAAGGATTGTTAAACGAAAAAAGCCTTGGCTGGAGTTCGGGTATGGAAATGCCGCAGTCAGGACAGGCGTTTTTCTGGGACATGAAATATTCGTTTACCCTGGACTCTCCCTGTTTCTGGGCCAGGATGAGCATGATCCCGTCGGCGATTTGAAGGGTGGTTTCAACCGAATCGGCAAGGCGTGTGCGTATGTCCGGCCCGACCACAAGCCGGTCAACGATGATTTCGATGGTATGTTTTTTCTGCTTGTCCAGGCGTATCTTCTCGTCCAGATTCACCGGCACGCCGTCAATACGAGCCCGGACAAACCCGGCCTTTTTGGCGTCCTCGATGATCTTCTGATGCTCGCCTTTTTTCCCCCTGATAACCGGGGCCAGAAGCTGCACCTTGTCCCCCTGCCCCAGGGCCATAATGGTCTCGATGATTGAATCCACCGACTGTTCCTGTATTTCCCTGCCGCAGCGGGGACAATGGGGAATCCCTATGCGGGCAAAGAGCAGGCGGTAATAGTCGTAAATTTCCGTTACCGTCCCCACGGTGGAACGCGGATTACGGTGGGTGGTTTTTTGTTCTATTGAAATAGCCGGGGAAAGCCCTTCAATATAGTCCAGATCGGGCTTGTCCATGCGGCCCAGAAACTGCCTGGCATAGGCCGAAAGGCTTTCCACATAACGGCGCTGCCCCTCGGCAAAGATGGTGTCAAAGGCAAGAGAACTTTTCCCTGACCCCGAAAGGCCGGAAATAACAATAAGTTTATCCCTGGGAAGCTCAAGGTCAATATTCTTTAAATTATGCTCCCTGGCTCCCTTTATGATGAGTTTATCCATAACAGGCCAAGCATAACCCGGGGAAAGGGGGAGGAACAAGTATCCGCCCGCTATGCGTGACCCCGGAAACCGCGCGGCGGGGGCTGGTTTTTGCCTGTTGAAAAACGGCAGGAAAAGAAAAAAATGGCGGTAGGGATGATGTTGTCAGGCTGGATGCGAAAAACGCGAAATCCCCCCGCCGCCATAAAACTTTGGTTTTTAAGACCCTATCCTGCGAGAGAATAGATATATTATATACAATAGCGCTTTTTGACATTTTTGTCAAGCGGTAATATAAAAAATTTTGAAAAAAGAGGCTGTTTGTAATGATCCCATCAAAAAGGCCCCGCCTGATGACGGGGCCCAAACATATCAACCGTAGCCTGAAACGGTTTTACTTGCCGGCCGCGGCGTTGGTTCCGGCGATGCGGCCAAAAACCGTAAAATCAACAATGGCGTTACCACCCAGACGGTTAGCGCCGTGAACGACTCCGGTGATTTCCCCAGCACAATAAAGCCCGGGAATGACTGAGCCATCGGTCCTGAGGGCATGAGTGTTTTCGTCAATACGAACACCTCCCATAGTATGGTGAGCCGCGGGCTTACAGGGGAAGGCGTACCAGGGTCCTCTGGTATGCTTATAAGAGAACAATACCCGGCCAAATTCATCGGGAGACTGAGAATCCACATGGATATTAAAGGCATCAATAGACCTTTTTAGATTATCAGCCGGAACACCTATCATCCGGGCAAATTCTTCAAGGGTATCACCTTTTACCCAGCCATGGAGTTTGTTATCTAACATATAGGTAATTGATCTACCGTCAAGGGTGGTATTTGTATCAGGATCGGTAATTGTATCGGCACTTTGCACAAGCCAGGTCATCCCGTCAGGCTGAGAGATAATGGCTGTTGAGATTTCATCCCGCCGACCATCTTCCCGGACAAAACGCTGTCCATTTTTATTAATAAAAGTATAACCCGCAACATCATTGGGATAACTGTTACCCCCTACCGTACCATTTTGAGGATTACAGACCTGGAGGAGTTGAATATGTTGCATATTCACCAATTGGGCGCCTATAGTCTGTGCCATAAATATACCGTCACCGGTAACCCCTGGCATATTGGTGGTCTTTAGCGTTGGGCCAAGATCAGGCCATTTTTCACCTTCACAATATTGCTGTCTGAGATCTATATTGCCGGCAAAACCACCAGTAGCAAGGATGACCCCCTTGTTTGCCCTGATAGTGATCTTGTGGCCATCCTTAGCCTCAGCATTCACCCCTACTACCCTACCGCCTTCAACAATGAGGCTCTTTCCTGATGTCTCCATCAGCTGAGTATAGTTACCCTTTCCTGTCAGAGTATCCCGGAAGGCCTTAATAAACCCTGTACCGTTAGGCAACGCTGCCCAATAGGTTCGCTGATACATGGCCCCGGTCCCCTGAATGAGCAAATTTTTCCACTCAGTTCCCATACTTTTGTACCACTGGTAACCAGAGAGGGCATTACCAGTCAAGGTCTGAACTATCTTTAGCTCAGCGATCTTGTCACCGCCATTCCATGTCTGTAGGGCATGCCAACTGGGACTATCGAACAGAGTCTTATCAGTTCGTTTAAAAGCGTCAAATTCGGAACGCACTCTTTCGATCAAGACCCGATGCTCTTCGCTTACAGGTCTTTCTGCCAGAGCATCAGTTACAAGTTTTTCATAGCCGGGCAGAGCAGGCCAGTGATCCTGCATCTCAGGATTAGCCGCATTGTAAATACCTCCTGAAACTATTGAGTTACCTCCCAAAAAGCCTGTTTTTTCAATAAGAATTACAGAGACTCCTGCATTTACGGCAGAAACCGCGGCGGCAAGTCCAGCGCCGCCGCCACCTACAATAACAACGTCCGCCAAGCGGGTTTCATCAGAAACCCTGGTCTTTTGGGAAGCTTTATTAAAAGCTTCGATATTGGCTCCAGCTTGGGAAAGACAATGCTCCACTCCCCGCATAATGGCTTTACTGGTAAGAGAAACACCTGTTACCACATCTACATTCACCGACTGTTGAGCAATGATACGCTGAGGGATAAACTCTATGGCCCATGCGCCTACTCCGGGAGTTTCTACATTATCTGTAACCCTTACCCCGGTTATTTCACTGGCGCTCACACTCACCTCTACTGTGAGGGTACCATGCATACCGGTTTCCGTGGCCGTATAGGTCCCGGCCCGCATCGGCGTTTTCGTCCTGGCTGAACTATTGCACCCAAACACAGCGGCCAGCAGAAAAAGAGCCAATCCGCCTCCTACAATTTTCTTCGTCATTCCTTCCTCCTGAAAATAACCTTCTCCGGTACTTTGTACCAATTTATGGCGAATGTACCAAAAGAAATTATAAAATTCCTGTATTAACTATAATAGAAACCCAAAATTTATCAAATTTATCAATAAGAGGCTTTTTAAAATTTCAGTTTTGAGAGAACAACTTTAGATGACAGTAAGAAACAGGGATTTCGAAAAGACTTATTATGGAAGCACTAAAAACACTGATCGGAGAGGCTATTTCGCACGATGTGGAAATAACATGACCTTCCGATCATGTTATTTCCACGCTGATCTTTAATTTGACTGTGCCGCGTTCTGTCCAGCAATTTTGCCATATACACTGATGTCAGCCAAAGCATTTCCACCAAGACGATTCGCCCCATGGACTCCGCCGGTTACTTCTCCGGCAGCATAAAATCCCGGTATGGGTCTATTATCCACGCCAAGTACCCGTGCCTGAGCGTCTATCCTAAGGCCGCCCATAGTATGATGTACTGTGGGAGCCCGCTTGGCCGCATAGAACGGCGGGTTACCCATTTTTCTACCATAAGTACGCAGTCCCAGAGGATCAGGGGCGCCGTCAACTCCGGCATTATAATCATCAAAGGCTTTTTGAAGATTCGCCGGATCAGCGCCCATTTTCTGAGCTAATTCCTCAATAGTAGCGCCCTGCAAGGTCTTACCCATCTCCACCTCCCGTTTCATGGGGTCTTTGTCGGGGTCATATCTGGTCGCGTCGGCCACTACCCACATGAAACTGCCGGGTTGCCTATAAATAGCCCTGATCATATCGTCCCGGCGGGCATCTTCGGCGACAAAACGATTTCCTTCGTTATTTACAAAAATCCGATTCAGACCGGAAGTCCGGGGGTCGCCGTTCATCAGCCCTGTACCAAGTTCGCCACTAGGATGCAATTGAATAAGTCCCATATCTTCCAATTGAGCGCCCACTGCCTGGCCCATAATAATCCCATCGCCTTGGGCGGCAGGCCGTTGGCCGGAACTCCCTATATTACTGTCCAAATTATCCCAGAGAATATTGTATTGTTGACGCATCTCTATATTGGCACCGAAACCACCCGTGGCCATGACAAGCCCCTTCCGGGCAGTATATGTCATAACAGCCCCATTCCGCACAGCCTTGACCCCCACAACCCGGCCGTTTCTGGTGATAAGATCGGTTGCCCTTGTATCAAAGTGAATATCCACTCCATTGTTGTTATCAATATAATTTTTATAGGGTATCACCGAGTGGGCTCCTTCGGGAAAATCATTGGTCCCATAATGACTACGCTGCCAGAGAGAACCCGTAGCGGCCCCCAAGGTTTCGGACCAGCCGGCCCCCAAACTGGCCATCCACCGATAATTGTCCAGGGAATTTTGGCAAAGCACCTGAATAAGTTCAGGTATCCCCTCATAATCACCGCCATTATAAGTCTGGAGCATATGCCATTCAGGGCTGTCAAATAACCCTGTTGCCCCCGAAGCCTGGTGTGCGGCAAATTGTTCCGAAACGTTTTTCTGCAGATCCGCCTCGAACCCGTCGTAGGGTTGTTTATTAAGAAGTTCCTGAACAGCCGCCCTGTTATTGGCAGTCATCCTGATTTGGGCTTCCTGTTCAGGATCGGCCGCGTTATAGGCTCCTCCTGAGAAGATAGTACTACCGCCGACCAAACCTAGTTTTTCAAGGACTATTACCGAGGCTCCATTCTGATGGGCCGAGACAGCCGCCGCCAGACCTGCACCTCCGGCACCGATGATAACAACATCCGCTTCATAGCTTTGATCTCTTGCCGGCTGTTTTTCTAGCTTCCGGTTCAGTAACTCCACATCACCGCCAGCCTGGATAACACAATCAGTTACCGCGGCAATAACCGCCCGGCCACAAAAGGACGCCCCAGTAACAGTATCCACAGCCAAGGATTGCTGGGCCACAATGGCCTGAGGAACTATATTGATAACCTGCTGTACTCCGGGGGTTTCCATTTGACTCACAATTTTAACATCCAGAATAGCGGTATCGCTAAAGGTTGTTTCCACTGTCAAGGGTCCGTTATGCCCATTAGCAGTAGCCATATAGGCGCCGGCCTTAAAAGAATTCTTTCCCGGCTGCGTCGATTGAGAAGAAGTACAAGAAAACAACAACTCCGCAAGAATAAGAGTTATTACCAAGATATTAAATACACGCTTCATCACCTCGCCTCCTGTTTTTTTCAGCCCCACAAGTCTTAAGACTGACCGAAAAGTTACTGTGGGAAAAAGTTTACCCCCAGAGCTTTTTACCTGTCAATACAACACGAGGAAAAACACAAAAATTTTAGATCTGCCCCAGGTTTCATTCGAACCGAACTGTCTAATGCCCAACCATGGGGATTGGCACTCCGGTTCGAATCCCTGTATTGGCGGCTTTCCAAGAACTCATTCTTGTTTTAAGAAATATGCGGCTGTGCATGATCGCTTTGGGCGCGCAGGGATTCGGCTTCCGGGCGCGGACTTCCTGTCCGCTTCCTCCAGCCCGCCTTCGTGCCTTGCGGCGCGTCCGTGCGCCGCATCCCTCGCCCTGCTCGGGCACGGCACTCCGGTTCGAATCCCTGCATTTAATGTTTGGGAATAAATTTTCTGGGCGCGCAGGGATTCGAACCCCGGACATCCACGGTGTAAACGTGGCGCTCTAACCAGCTGAGCTACGCGCCCGTCCGTATACCTTATCCGGCTCTCAGGGAGCTTGTCAAGGCCGGGGGTCTTCTACAGGGGATAGGCGCAGACCTCAGGCTGCACCGGAGGGGCGGCCCTTCGAGGCACAATGGCATACAGGGGATTTTATGTAACTCCAAGAACTCACTTGCGCGAGAGAGTTGCCGCATTAGCGCCGGGACATGCTTCGCACCTGCTCGCATGCCTTTATCGGGCGGGGTTTGGAAGAGGTTCCGGGCGGGGCTGCCGCAACGCGTTTTCGATGACCGCGTAGACCTGGGCGGAAAGCCGCTGCTTTCTTTCTTCAGGGGAGAGGCCGGCGGTTTCGATCACCGGAGAAAAGACCACCTGTACCGGGACCGAAGCGACGCGGTAGTTTTTTTCAAATACGTCGTAGCTGCCGCTTATGGCTACGGGGACTATGACCGCGCCTGACTGGGTGGCGAGTTTGAAGGAGCCGGCCTTGAAGGGCTGGAGCCCCCTGCCCTTGCTCCTGGTTCCTTCGGGGAAAATGATCATGGCGCTGCCGTCTTTGATCCGGCTGATGCCGGTAGTAATGGTACGGACCGCCTTGCGTATGTTTTTCCTGTCGATGAAAAGGCCGCCCAAAAGCCATATCCACATATTCAGCAGGGGTATAAAGAACAGTTCCCTTTTGGCGATAAAGCCGAAGGGCCGCTTAAACAGGGCCAGGGCCAGGACTATGTCGAAAATTCCCACATGGTTGCTTACAAAACAGACGCCTCCTGAGGCGGGGATGTTCTCCCGGCCCTGTACGCTGAGTTTGCAGCCGCTTAACGCGATGATGGACCAGGCCCAGGCGCGGGCCGTGAGGCTGACAATAACGGACATGGGCTTCTTGAGTCCCGGAAGGCTTAAAATGGCCGCGGCTATTCCTATGGGCGTTACCGCGATCATGGAGAGGACAACATAGATAAACACCAGTACGGTCTTACACACAATACGCTCCCCGGCTTTCAGCAGAGCCGATTTCACATTGCAGAACAGGACATGTTTGACAACCAACCGGGCTGCCGAACACGTGAACACATCCAGTATACACCGGAGGGAGCCGGAAAGTAAATGCGGCCGAACAAAGCCAGTAATTCTCAGTTTACCCCAACAAAGCGAAAGGACACCACAGGAACGTTTCAGGGGTCCTGTCAGGGGGTAAAGGCCCTCCTTGCGGAGGGCGCTTTTCCCCCTGCCACCCCTCTCTGCAATCGTTTAGCGTCCTTTCGCAAGGTGAGCAAAAACAGAGCATTACTGGCTAACCAGGGGAAATCAGAAGAAAAAATCCGTCAAATTATCTCTAATTTGACGGATTTTTTGGTTGAGACAGAGAATTGCTGCCACAGGATTTTAGAGGAGCCCGATGAAACGCCACCAGGGCAGAAAGACAAAGAAAATAACAAAAAATATGAGCAGCATGGCGGGTATTCCCATACGGCTCACCAGTCTGGCGGGAAAGTAATTATTTCCCGCGCCTATCATCATGGCCACGGAATGAAAGGGCAAAAGATAATGGGCCATGAGGCTTACATACACAATATACAGTACGGCTTCTCCGGGCAGCTTTTTTCCGCATATCATCAGGAGCGGCGGAAGAACCACCGACATGGTTGTGGTATTGCTTCCCAGAAATATATGCATGCCCATGGTAACGAAGATTATGACCAGGATATACAGGGCCGAATATTCAGGCGGGAATACGCTTTCGACGCGGGAAAAAACCACGTCGGCTATGCCGCTTGACTTCATAACGCCGCCTATGGCGAAGGCGGCGCTAAGAAAGACCATGGTACTGATATCTATGGCTTTGAGATCTTCAAATTTCAAAATACCGAAAACAAACATCAGCAAAACTCCGGTAATGGTTATCAGCGTGTGGTTTATATGGTGAAGGGGACCGCTTATCCAGAAAAGCACCGTTATGCCTATCAGGAGAAAAGCGGCGCGGTCTTTTTTTCCTAAAGGCGCTGTCGCTGTTTTCTTTTCTTCCCTGACGCGGAGAACGGGCCCGCGCACCATGAAACGCTCAAACAGGCCAAGCATGGCTATGGTAAGAACGCAGAAAACCGCCGTAGGGAGGGCCATGCCGCGTATCCATTGCGCGTTGGTGAGCGCAAGGCCGGAGAATCCCACGGCAGATGTATTCAATATTATATCCGCGTTTATGGAAACGCCGTTGACAATCGCGTATACCTGAAAAACGGCAAAAAGCAAAAAATCCTTCTGCGGTCCTGACGCGCCGGTTTTTTCAAGATAATTACGGTATATTTCGGCGACAATGATGAGCCGGGCCAGGGGCTGGGGGATCACCGGTATAGTTACCGCTAAAACAAGGAAGACCGAAACAAGAACCTTAAAGGAAGTATTTACATAACGGAGCAAAAGGGGTTCCAGGGTTTTTTCGGCAAAACCTGATTTTTTTATGCCCTGGGAAAAGAGATACGAAAAACAGATAAGATAGAAATTCTCAGATAATGGAAAGGAAAAAACCGTTCTGAGGGGGGCTGAACCAAAACAGGCAAATGCGCCAAGCAGGAAACAGGAAGCGGGTATTTTCCCGGTAATTCCGGAGGACCACCAGGTAACGACAAGCACAAGGGAGGCCAGCACCATTGCCTGGTCAAAGCGTATATGAAACGGCCTCACGATCAGTATCAGGCAGGGAAAAACCAGGCTTAAAAAAAACCTGAACCCCCGCCGTCTTAGCATGTCCTTGCTATGCGCCACTGTTTTCCCGCCTGTACAACGAAATGTGATAACGTTTTCTTTACTATTTGAATAATCATATTTTATCCCAGTATACAGGTATTATTACCGTATATCAATGACAAATTTTGCGTTATTATCTTTTTTTCGATTTTTTCATCAATATAACGTTTTCTTATTTTATAAAAAAATATCATGCCGTTGACAAAAAAATCTGCGCGCTATATACTTTTATCTGCTTTTTTGAAAACGTTATATCATTGCGGGGAACAGGGTGAAGGATTCAGGAAATACGGTACTTGACCGGCTGGCTCTTTTTGCGGAGAAGCTCGATTTTTCCGCTCTCCCCGGAGAGCTTGTCCAAAAGGCATGCGACTGTTTTTTTGATTTCGCGGGTTGTTATTTTGGCGCCCTCAAATACCTTGACGATCCCGCCTTCCCCGCTAAACTCGCGGCGATAAATCCCAGTCCCGATGTAACGGTCTGGGGGCTTGGCATACAATGCGGCGTTGCCGAAGCGGCGCTGCTCACCGGCTGCCTGGGTTATGAGCTTGAATATGATGACGGCGTTTCCCTGGCCGGGCATTGGGGCAGCGCTTCCATACCGGCGGCGTACTTTTCTAATGTCATGCACAACGGTAACGGCAAAACACTGATATGCGCTATCGTCGCCGCCTATGAGACAGGCACCAGAATCAGCCGTTTTTTTTCTCCCCGCCTTTTGAACAGAAGCGTACATTTTCCCTGCGTTATGGGAGCCTTCGCCGCTGTTACCGCCTACGGCAAGGCGGCGGGTCTTGATGCCGGGGTAATCGCCGGCGCGCTGTCCCTCGCGGGGCTCTTTCCCCAGGGGACTTATTCAACAGGCATTTCGGGGGCCGGGGGGAAATCCCTTTATTCGGGATGGCCCAACTATCTCGGCATAAACGCCGTCAGGTTTTCGCTTCTTAATCTGCGGGGCGATTCCGGCGTTCTTGAAGACCCCTGCGGTTTCGCCGCAGCGCTGGGACTGCCGCCCCCCGGCGCCGCTGACTGTAACGCTATGCTTGACGGTCTTGGCCGCCGTTTTTCGATAATGGAGACTTATTTTAAGCCCTATCCCTGCAATCGCTGGTTTCACGCGCCTGTGGCGGCGCTTCTCGCTTTACGGGAACAATACGGATTCTCCCCCGGCAGTGTAAGGGAGATCACTGTTTACGGCCCGTCCTTCCTCGCCATGTACAATACCCATGAGGGCTTTGACGCAAAGACGGCCTGTCAGTACAGCCTCCCGTACACCCTGGGCGCGGCGCTTATCGCGGGAAAACTTACCCTTGAGGAATACGGCGTTAGTATGCGTTCCAGAAAGGACCTTGGGGAACTGGTGTCACGGATACAGGTGAGGCCCGGCGCGGACAAGGCGCCTTCGCCCTATTCGGTGGAGGTCGAAGCCGTGCTGCAAAACGGGCAAAAATGTACCGCGTGCCGGACGCAGCCCTGGTCCCCTGAATCGCCGCCTTCCAGGGATGAATTAATCGAAAAATTCCGCTATCTGACCGCCTCTGTTCTTCCTGACTCTGCGGTGGAAAAATGGATTAGCTGTTATAAAAGCGGTTTTTATAACGATGATGTTTACAAGACCCTTACGGACTTGTTGAAGGAGCGCGTGTAATGACAGTCAGCTCGGTACGATCTTCCCTCAGGGGCAGTATTATGGTTCCGGGGTCAAAAAGCCATACCATCAGGGCCGTTCTTCTTTCTGCCCTAAGCAGGGGCACCTCTGTTATACGCAATCCCGTGCCCAGTCTTGACGCCCTCAGCGCCCTGGACGCGGCGGAGATGTTTGGCTCTATAGTCAGCAGGGCGCCGGGACTGTGGACTGTTACCGGGCCCCTTCCGGGCCTGAAACTGCCGGACAATTACATTGACTGCGGAAATTCCGGTTCCACCGCCTATTTTATCGCTTCGATGGCCGCCCTGGTTGACGGCTATACCTTTATCACCGGTGATGAGCAAATACGAAGGCGCCCGGTTAAAGCCCTGCTTGCGGCCCTTACTGAACTTGGCGCCGAAGCCTTTACCTCCCGTCCCGGCGTTGACGCCTGCCCGGTTATCATCCGGGGTCCCATGAAGGGCGGGACAGCCCGTCTTGACGGACTGCTCTCCCAGTATGTTACGTCGATTTTGATGAGCGCGCCCCTGCTGGAAAATGACACGGAAATTCTTTTAAAAGATCCGGGGGAAAAGCCCTATCTTGACATGACCCTGGACTGGATGAAAAAATACGGAGTTTCCGTGGAGAAATCCGCCGATTACAAACGTTTTTTTGTCAAGGGCGGACAGCGTTATACTCCATGCGACACAACCATAGCCAGCGACTGGTCCGGCGTGGCTTTCCCGGCGGTAGCCGCGCTTGTCTCCGATTCGGAGATCACCGTTGATTCAATTGACTTTAATGACACCCACGGCGACAAGGCGGTCATTGACTTTCTTATTCAGATGGGCGCCGATATAGAAAAAGACTTTGCCAATAAACGCCTTATAGTCCGGGGAGGCAGAACCATGAAGTCGGGCATACGCATTGATCTCCGCGATACGCCCGACGCCCTCCCCGCCCTTGCCGTGGCAGCCGCGTTTGCCGAAGGCGATACGGTGTTTACCGGCCTTGCCGCGGTCAGATTAAAGGAAACCGACCGGGTAAAGGTCATGTGCTGTGAATTAACCAAAACGGGCGTCCGCGTTGAAAGTAACGCGGATACGATGACGGTTTACGGGGGCAGACGGCCCCGCGGAACGGTAATCGAAAGCCATAACGATCACCGCGTGGCCATGGCGATGCTGATCTGCGGCCTTGCCTCCGACGGCACGACCTCGGTCAAAGACGCCGGGTGCGCGTCTGTTTCTTTTCCCGGCTTTTTTGAAGCCATGGAAGGACTGGGGGCATCCCTTAAAAAGGAATAAGAATTTTGGAAAAGGTGACTATTGTTGATGTCGCCCGCATTGCCGGGGTTTCAGTTCCTACCGTCTCACGGGTTCTTAACAAGCGCCAGAATGTAAACAAGGTCCTCAAAAAAAAGGTTGAAGAGGCTATAGCCGAGACAAACTACGCTCCCAACTTAAACGCCCGGTATACCCGTACAGGAACCAACGATATCATCAGCATCATACTGCCGACCTTTGAGACCAACCTCTTTACCGGGCTGCTCCAGGGAGCGGCCGATACCTGCATGGAGCATAATCTCCGCCTTTCCGTGTATCAAAGCAACGGAAATATCGAAAACGACATCAGATGTATCGATATGGTAAGGGCTTCTTTTTCAGGCGGCCTGATATACTGCCCTGTTTCCCCGGACAGCCTTGAGTATTTTAAATCCGCCGTCAGTCAAAAAACGCCCACCGTTATCGCGTCCCGCCGGGGCCTCATTGAAAATGTGCCCCATGTCTATCCTGACAACATAAGCGGCTGCTATACGGCGACAAAATATCTCCTGCAGCAGGGGCATCGCAGAATCGCCTTTTTCGCGGGTTTCTGGGAAACTCCCGGTTATGACGCGGATTACCTTATGACGCTCCTGGAAGGTAAAACCAGGGGCGTCTATTCGTCCCTTGACCGTCTCCAGGGCTATATTGACGCGCTGAAAGAATTCAACCTTGATGTACAAAAGAGCCTTCTGCGCATTACCGCCTATAACTACGAAAGCGGTTATGAAAGCATGAAGGCTTTTTTGGCGAGCCTTATTGATTTTGACGCGGTAATCTGCGCCAACGACTGGGTAGCCGCCGGAGTTTTGCAGTCCCTGAGGGAACAGAATATTTTGGTCCCCGACCAGGTATCGGTAGTTGGTTTTGATGACGGCGCCATCACCAATATTGCCCGGCCTACCCTTACCTCGGTAAGGCAGCCTTCGTACCAGATAGGACAGCGCGTCATTAAAACGGTCATCAGTCTGATAAACGGCGTTAATCCCGGCGACATAAAACTTGACATGACGCTCATTGTCAGAAATTCCACAGCGGCGAAAAATTACCGGACACGTTCCGTTTAAATATATGCAATTTTTAAGGAGGATGTATATGTTGAGTAAACGATTTATTCAGGCGGCAATACTGGCAGGATGTGTGCTTTTGGTATTTAGCGCCTGCGGCGGGTCAAAAAAACCACAGCCGGCGCAGAAAGAAACCCTGGTAGTGGCAATGACGAATGAGCCCCAGACACTGGCGCCTTATTCCCATTCCCACATGTATGGATTTACCGTTGCGACCCTTATCTTTGAAACCCTCATTACCAAAGGGCCCAATGAGACCTTCCTTCCCCGGCTTGCCAAAGAGTGGACCCAGATTGATCCCACAACTTTCGACTTCAAGCTCAGGGATGATGTTACCTTTCATGACGGCAGCAAGATGACCGCCGAGGATGTCAAATTCTCCCTTACCCAGCTTGCCACAAGTACCTTTAACAGCGTTATCTTCGGCGCCATTGACGGAGACGCCACCAGGGTTATTGACGATTATACTATTCAGATAAAACTCAAGTATCCCTACTCGCCGCTCTTTGAGGCGCTGGCCTCTTACCGGGCGGTCATAGTCAGCAAAAAACTGTACGAAGCGACTACGCCCGAAGCCTTCGGCAGGGCTCCCGTGGGAACAGGCCCCATGAAATTTGTCCAGTGGGTTTCAGGCGACCGCATCGAGTTCAGCGCTTATGACGGCTATTGGGGCGAACAACTTCCCTTTAAGAATGTTAATGCCCGTGTTATTGTCGAGGCCGCGTCAAGGACCATAGAGCTTGAAACAGGCGGCATTGACTATGCCTTTGATATGTCCCCCTCGGACTGGGACAGGATTGCCAACGGCAAAAACACCCAGCTTGTAAAAGGGGTTTCCCTGCAGACCTCAACAATCTTTATGAACTCTTCATTTGACCTGTTCAAAGATATCAGGGTCCGGGAGGCTATGGCCTACGCCCTGAACCTCGACGCCCTGGTACAAACAGTGTACCAGGGAACCGCCCAGGTCGCCGATTCCTTTATGGTTCCCGGCCTCCTGGGGTACAAGAAAGTCGGCCCCAGGCCCTACGATCCTGAAAAGGCAAAACAGCTTCTTGCCGAAGCGGGTTATCCCAACGGCATCGAATTCCAGTACTACACCTACGAGAACCAGATATACATGGCTGTTGCCGAAGTGCTGGAGAGCATGTGGTCCCAGGCCGGAATCAAAGCCCATGTAAACATCATCGACCTTGCATCGTATACCTCGATGAACAATACCGGCCAGATCCCCGTCGCGTACATGAATCCCAGTACCGCCATGGCCGATCCTTCGGCGGCCCTCTATATCTGGCCCATTACCCGTACCATATCCCTGCGCCACGGAGACCAGAAGATACAGGATTTTCTTGACGCCGGCGCAAGGGAATACGATACCGCCAGGCGGGCAAAAGTGTATGAGGATATGATGGATTACCTCTATGAGAAATGCTACGCTATTCCCGGAGCGTTCCCCGAGTTCGCGTACGGACTTAACGCGAATATTACGGGTTTTGAATTTAATCCGTCGGGAGTTCCCGACCTCACCAAAATACGTTTTACAAACTGAGGTCTTTCTATGCCGGATGTCCGGGAGCGGCCTCCCGGCGTCCGGCTTTAAGTAAAAAATTGCCGATTTGTTGTGTAAGGAGAGGTCAATCATGTTGCGGTATATAGTTAAGCGTATACTCATCACCATTCCGGTACTGCTGGGAGTAACCTTTATTATCTTTGCGATGATGTTCTTTACTCCGGGAGACCCGGCGCAGCTTATGCTGGGCGATTTTGCAACCCAGGAAGAAGTAATCGCGCTGAGGGCCGAGATGGGCCTGGACGATCCTTTCTTTACCCAGTATTTCCGGTATCTTAAAGGCCTTTTCCGCGGAGACTTGGGGACCTCCTTTACCAACGGCCTGCCCGTACTCACCGAGATACAAAACAGGCTGCCTGTAACCATCAAACTTTCGGTTTTTTGCATGATCTTTGCCATGCTTATAGGAATCCCCTTCGGTATACTTTCGGCGGTCAGGCAGTATTCATTTCTTGACAATATCGCCATGGTCCTGGCCCTGCTGGGCATTTCCATGCCCAACTTCTGGCTGGCCCTCATACTGATTCTGTTTTTTTCGGTAAGCCTGGGACTGCTGCCGGCGTCGGGATTGTACGGGGCCCTGTATTACATAATGCCGGTTATCAGCATAAGCGCCGTATCCATCGCGACAATAACCCGCATGACCCGTTCAAGCATGCTGGAAGTTATACGCCAGGATTACATACGGACAGCCAGGGCAAAAGGCAAGAGCGAAACTTCGATAATTTTCAAGCACGCCCTGAAAAACGCACTCATACCCATCATCACCGTTATCGGCATACAGTTCGCCAGCGCTTTAAGCGGCGCTGTTGTGAACGAACAGATATTCGCGATTCCTGGTCTCGGAAAGCTCATGGTAGACGCGATTAAAGCGCGGAACTATCCCATCATCAGGGGCGGCGTTCTCGTCATAGCGTTTATGTTCAGTTTTCTCAACCTGTTCATAGACCTTTTATACGCGTTTGTCGATCCCCGTATCAGATCCCTGTACGCGCGCCGCAGGGAACACAAGACTTCCCTGACCGAAACGGAGAAGGAGGCGCCAAACAATGCGTAAGGAAACCTCTCCGGGGACCGTTCTCAGAAAACACGGCCAATTCCGCGACATCTGGCGCAGGCTCTGCCGCAACAAACTTGCCGTATGGGGCCTTGTCATGCTCGCTCTTTTGATACTCCTCGCTGTTTTCGCCGGCTTTATCGCCCCCTATCCCTATGATCTCCAGGACTATTCCAGCACTTCCCAGTTTCCTTCTTTTAAACATCCCATGGGGACCGATAATTTTGGCAGGGACATACTGAGCCGCGTAATATACGGCACAAGGATCTCGCTGCTCATAGGGTTTATTTCCCTTTCCGTTGGAGCCCTCTCAGGCAGCATACTCGGCGCCATCGCGGGGTTTTTCGGAGGTCTTGCGGATACTATTATCATGCGGATAACGGACATACTTATGTCCATTCCCCGTACGATCTTTGCCATAGCCATAGCCACAACCCTCGGCCCCGGCCTTGCCAATGCCATGATAGCCGTAGCCGTAAGTTCAATACCAAATTTCGCCCGGGTGGTCAGGGCTTCGACCCTTACGGTAAAAGACCAGGAATATGTTGAGGCCGCCCGCGCCATAGGATGCAGCCATGCCCGTATAATCATCCGGTATATATTTCCCAATGTCATGGCGCCCATTATCGTACAGGCGACGCTGGGAGTGGGAACCGCCATAATACTTGCCGCCTCGCTGAGTTTTCTCGGCCTGGGCATTCAGCCTCCCACGCCGGAATGGGGCGCCATGCTTTCATCGGCCCGGACCTTTATCAGGGATCAGTGGTACATGGTCGCCTTTCCCGGACTGGCGATAATGATAACGGTTCTGGCGCTGAATCTCTTTGGCGACGGACTGCGCGACGCGCTGGATCCAAAACTCAAGAAATAGGATACGCCATGGATACCAAACTTTTGACAGTCAAAGATCTTGTCATTCACTACTTTACCGACGACGGAACTGTCAAGGCGGTCAACGGCATCAGCCTTGACCTGGAAAAAGGTAAAACCCTCGGCCTTGTGGGAGAGACAGGCGCCGGAAAAACCACCACTGCCCTGGGCCTGATGCGCCTTATTCCTGACCCTCCCGGAAAAATCGTATCAGGACAAATTTATTTTAACGGAAAAAATCTTCTAAAATACAACAAGATGCAGATGCGCTTTCACCGGGGTAAAAATTCATCCATGATCTTTCAGGATCCCATGACTTCGCTTAACCCCGTCATTACCGTAGGGGAACAGATTGCCGAAGCAATACGGCTCCATGACAAGGCTTCCAGGCTGGAAGCCGAAAAGAAATCCGCCCGGATGCTTGAGATAGTCGGAATCCCTTCCGACCGCATGGGGGAATACCCGCATCAGTTTTCAGGAGGAATGAAACAGCGGGTCGTGATAGCAATCGCCCTGGCCTGTAACCCGCAGATGATAATCGCCGATGAACCGACGACGGCCCTTGATGTTACGATTCAGGCCCAGATACTGGAATTGATGAGACAACTCCAGGAGACATACAAGACCGCCATGATCCTTATTACCCATGACCTTGGCATAGTCGCTGAAATATGCGATGAAGTGGCCATCATGTATGCGGGCCACATTGTCGAAAAGGGCAGCCTCGAAAATATTTACAACAACACCTGTCATCCCTATACAAAGGGCCTGTTCGGTTCACTGCCGAAACTGACCGGGAAAATCCACCGTCTCAATCCCATATACGGCCTCATGCCCGATCCTGTCAATCTGCCTTCAGGCTGCGCCTTTCATACCCGCTGCAAGGATAAAAAACCTGAATGTGAAACTGTCATACCGGAAAACCGGGAAGTCTCTCAGGGACATTTTGTCCGCTGTCTGCTTTACTAGCCTGGAGGGATTATTATGGGAGCTTTTCTTGAAGTAAAAAACCTAAAAAAATATTTTCGCACTCCCCACGGGATGCTGCACGCGGTTGACGGACTTTCGTTTTCCATTAACCAGGGAAAAACCCTCGGCGTGGTAGGCGAATCAGGATGCGGAAAATCAACCCTGGGCAGGCTTGTTATACGTCTCCTTGACGCCACTGAAGGAAGCATCTTTTTTGAAGGAGAAGAAATAACAAATAAAAAACACAGCAATGATCTTAAACGCCGCATGCAGATCATTTTTCAGGACCCCTATTCATCCTTGAATCCCAGGATGACCGTCAAGGAAACCATCATAGAGCCGATGATAATTCATAATATGTACCGGAGCGGCAAGGAGGTCCTCAATAAGCTCTCGGAAATTATGGATACCGTGGGGCTGGCGCAGCGCTTTGAAAATTCCTATCCCCATGAACTTGACGGAGGGAGGAGACAGCGCATCGGCATAGCCAGGGCCCTGGTTCTCCAGCCCAAATTTATTGTTTGTGATGAACCTGTCTCGGCCCTTGACGTGTCAATACAGGCCCAGATATTAAATTTAATGCAGGATCTCCAGGACGCCAAGGGACTTACCTATATGTTTATCACCCATAATCTTTCGGTGGTCAAGCATATCTCCGATGATATTATGGTTATGTACCTTGGCATGACCGCCGAAATAAGCGGCTCTGACGAACTCTTTGAAAAGACGCTTCATCCGTATTCAAAGGCCCTGCTGGCCGCCATTCCAGAACCGGTCGTCCACAGCGGCAGGAGGCGGATACTGCTTAAAGGGGAACTTACCTCCCCTATCGAGCCAAAGCCCGGCTGCCGTTTCGCCGCCCGCTGTGATTACGCGACGGACAAATGTTTCGCCGAATACCCCGTACTCGAAGAAATATTTCCCGCCCACTTTGCGGCGTGTCATTATGTGCGGGAAATTAACGGGCTCGCCTGAAAGAGTCCTGAGAGAGAACGGGTGAAAAACTTTTTCAGAAATATTTCGGAGCATTTCTATTCCCTGGAATTGAGCGATTTTGACCGGGAAACGCTTCATCAGGCCAAACGATGCCTTCTTGATTATACAGGATGCGCGGTCTTTTCCGCCGCCGGCAGACTCACGCCAAAAATCATTGATCTTATAGAAAGTCTTGGAGGAACAGGAGGCCGTGCAAGCATCTGGGGTTCCAAAAACAAAACTTCTCCCGCGCTGGCCGCCTTTGCCAATTCACTCCGCACTTCAAATATTGAAATGGACGACTATTTTCCCGCAGGGACCGCCCATCCCGGAGTATATGTTATCTCGGCGGCGCTGGCTGCCGCGGAAGAAAACAACAGCGGCCCTGCCAGCCTGCTTCGCGGCATCATCTTTGGCTACGATGTTGTTTCAAGGCTGGGGGCAATGGCGGCATTCAAAGCGCGGGAACTGGGGCTCCATGGACCCGGCCTTGTAGGCGGGTTTGGCGCCGCCGCTTCCGCCGGCCTTGTTGCGGGGCTTTCCGTTGACCAGTTATGCAATGTCTTTGGCATCACCGGGGCGCTGCTTCCGCTCTGCCCTTTTATCAGTTTTATTGAAGGCAGCGACGCCAAAGATTTTTACGGCGGCTGGGGCGTATATCTTGCCATGCTGGCTGTCGAGAGCGCCAAAAGGGGAATCACCGGACCATCTCATATTCTGGACGGGGTAAAATCATTATCCGGTATTTTTTGCGGCAAGGATGATACGGACTTTGGAAAGCCCTATTTAATCGACAGCGCGGCTTTCAAGCGCTTTTCCGCCTGCCAGTCAGTCCATCCTGCCGTAAGCGCCATACTTGAACTGCGGCGCCAATCACCCATAATGACGGAGGACATTGCATCGCTAACCATCTCTACCTATCCGTATGCGTATTCCCTTCACCAGGGCGCCGGAGAGAATCTTAACCCTTCTTCCGCCCGGCTCTCTCTTTCGTATACGGCGGCCTTTGCCCTGACGGAAGGCCATCTTATGCCCCAGGCTTTCTTCATGGAGAACCTGACAAACGAAAAATACCTTTCCCTGCGTAAAAAGATACACGTTGAAAAAAACGAAGCCTACGGAGACGGCCCCTGGGGAACAAGGGGGGCCGTAGTCGAAATTTATCTTAAAAACGGCAGCCACCTGAAGCATGAACTTACCCAATGGGAGCGGCCTGACGATGAAGAATTGGTTTGGAAATTCAACTCTTTATCACAGGCGGGCCTTGATAAGAAAAGGAGGGATGATCTTGCGGCGCTGGTTTTTGACTTCGAAAGAAGAACAGTAAATGAGTATCTTGAATATCTGCGAAACCTGGATACAGGGGATTAAGGGCTTCACGCGACAATGTTCCTTAAAACACCGATACCCTGAACTTCCATCAGAATGGTATCGCCTGATTTTAAAAAGGGAACCTCCTCATTGGAATATTCGAGGATTGTGCCTCCGCCGAGGGTTCCTGAGCCAAAGAGTTCGCCGGGAAACAGGGAGACATTTTTGGAAGCCCGTTCAATCATGGAAGAAAAAGGGTGCAAGATTGATTTGATGTTGTTTTCCCTAAGAACCCTGCCGTTCAGGGTAAGTTTGGTCGCCAGATCATATCTGGACGGATCATCTTTGCGGAGACAGGCGTCCAGTTCATCGCGGGTTACAATAACCGGACCGATAGATGTGGCATAGTCCTTGCCTTTGGCGGGGCCAAGGCCGACCTTTTGTTCCTTTACCTGTATGTCCCGGGCGGACCAGTCGTTAAGAATCGTATAGCCAAAAATATATTCCATTGCCCGTGAAGCCGGAATATTTATCCCCTGTTTCCCAATAATAAATCCGATTTCAAATTCAAAATCCCATTGTTCCGTGTCCGGCTGCGCCGCGACAGGTTCGCCCGAAGCTCTCAGGGCCTGGTGATTTGAAAAATAAAAAACCGGCATCTGGTAATATTCATCAACGATTTTTCTTCCCGCCTTCTTTTTTACCGTTACAAAGTGTTCTTCAAATCCCATAAAGTCCCGAAAGGAACGGGGATTCGGCAGGGGAGGAAGATACTCGGCTTCTTCCATGGCGCATAACGTCTCCGCACTGCCGATGTTTTTCTCGATTAGGGGCTTATACCCGATCCACCCTTCTATTAATTCCAGCATGGTACCTGGAAGCTGCCGGTCAAGCGCTGAAAGGGCGATAAAATCATTATCCCTGATAACACCGGCATATACTGTACCTTTGTATCGTATAGTCGCCAATTTCATAAAAACCTCCGTAATTAAGCCGGTTTCATCGAGATGGAGCTTGCGCTACCCAAAGAAGTTCCTATTAATAATCCAACAGTCATGACCGGTAAGATACCATTGGGGCGTAAATTCCTCGGCAAGGGCCTTGAGTTTATTGTAGCTGTCAAAAGCCGCATAATGATCATAAATGACACTATTAAAAAGATACGGCATCATAATATCAGGGGCGGGCGTTATATCTATGACCGAGCCTCCCAGTAATTCCATTCTATCGAGTTTTGGGAAAAGTGAGATTCCCAAGTGAGGGATATCTCCGGTCAAAACATATCTGCCTTTGGCCGTTGGAACCACAATCGCCATAGAGCCGGATGTATGGCCAGGGAGTTTATAAAGCTCAAGTCCATTTGGCAAAACCATATCACCATCGATTATATAGACATCTTTGAGCAACTTTAAGTCATCAGGAGTTCGTTTGTCAAAATCAGATCGTATCTTCTGCGTCGGAAGCGGATTAAGCAGATTTGTTAATTCGTCTTTTTGAAACCAGGTCCTGGCTTCTGGGAAAAGAGAGGCGCCGCCTGCATGGTCATTGTGTAAATGGGTATACAGAACCGTATCAATATCCTGAGGTTTTAACCCCTCTTTTTCCAATGCCTCAATGACATATTTCCTGCCGCCCTGGGCAGGGCACCCGCCCCAGGCTTTTCCGTCAATAATATTGTCTTCATGAATACCGGTATCAACCAGAATATTTTGTTTTCCATTTTGCAGTAAATACCCCATATATGGAAAATCAATAATTAAATCTGGATCAAGACCAGAAGCTAAATTACCTTTAGGAACAGTAATCTTTCCATAATATAAAGATTTAATTGTCCATGACGCCATAGAAAATTCTCCTGTATTAGCGGAAGTTGCGCGAAAACTTCGATTTCAAAACAACTTCCGCTGAAAACCGCAAAACATTTTGCAACAAGAAACAACATGACTAAAGAGCCATGTTGTTTTCGTATGCGTCTTTACAGTTTTTCGATAATACCGGCGGCGCCCATGCCCCCTCCGATACACATGGTTACCAGGGCGTATTTTCCGCCCGTATCTTCCAGATATGACAGGGCCTTACAGGTGAGTATCGTACCGGTCGCGCCCAGAGGATGCCCAAGAGCCAGGGCTCCGCCCCGGGGATTCACCTTTTTGGGGTCCAGTCCCAGTTCCCGGATGCAGGGGATGGCCTGGGCGGCAAAGGCTTCATTCAGTTCAATCACATCAATATCATCCAGTTTCATCCCTGTCAGGGCCAATACTTTGGGCACCGCCGCAATAGGGCCGATACCCATGATTTCGCAGGCAACCCCTGTTACGGCAAAACCTGCCAGCCGGGCAAGAGGCTTCAGCTTCAGGTCCGCCGCTTTTTCCGCGGACATGAGTACCACAAAAGCGGCGCCGTCGCTCATCTGGGAGGAAGTCGCGGCGGTAACCCGCCCATCTTCCCGGAACGCGGGTTTCAGTTCCGCAAGGGCCGCCAGGTTTGTCCCGGCCCTGATCCCCTCGTCCGCGGCAACAGTCCGCCGGGTACCGCCAGGGGCTTTTACCGTAACGGGGATGATTTCACGCTTAAAGACACCGGCTTTTTGGGCGGCATCAGCTTTGGCATGGCTTTCCACCGCCATTTGCTCCATCTCAAGCCGGCTGATGTTGTATTTCTCCGCCACATTTTCCGCGGTGATCCCCATATTAAAATAAGCGCCAGGCCGGGCCGCCTCCAGTTCCGTATCCCGGTCTTCCGGTTGTTCCAGCATGGAAACCCTGCTCATGCTTTCAACTCCGCCGGCCACTACCACATCATGCTGCCCCGTGGCAATACCGTTTGCCGCCAGGGCAATAACCTGGAGCCCTGAGGAACAATACCGGTTAATCGTCATGGCCGGTACTGAATCGGGCAGACCGGCCCGGAGTACGATGGTTTTGGCAAAGTTACCGCTCTGTACGCCCTGGGTCATGGCGCAGCCTACAATCACATCATCAATTTTCAAAGGATTAAGGGAAGGTACTCTGGCTAAAACTCCTTTCAGGGTTTCAGCCCCATATGTAGCGGGATGAATATCCGCAAAACTGCCTTTTTTGGCCTTGGCTATGGGAGCCCTGCCATAGGCGACCAAAACCACATCTCGCAATTCCTGTTTCATGTCAATACTCCTTCGCTTTTATTTTAACGGCTTCCGTGGAGGCAGACCACCCCAGATGGGAATCCCGGTATAAACCATGGATTGCTCCTCACCATGAAGCACCCTGAGAACCCCATTAACAAGGGCCTCCATCTCAAACTCTCCGGGATAAACAAATACCGGAGCGATAAATTTAACCTTACGGGTTACTGCTTCCACCGCGTAGGGATTCCGGACAGTACCCCCGGTGAGGATCACTCCCTGGACATCCCCCTCCAGTACCGCCGCCATGGACCCAATGGCTTTGGCGATCTGATGACACATGGCGTCAAAAATCAGTTTTACATAGGCATCCCCTTCTTTTATCTTTTCTTCTATCAATTTACCGTCGGCGGTACCCAGAAGGCTCATAAAGCCCCCCTGGGTCATCACAAGTTCCCGCATCTCCTGTTTTGAATATTTGCCTGAAAAACACAGATCAATCATATCGAGGGCGTCTACCTGCCCGCATCTATTGGGACTCATGGGCCCGTCCCCGGTCATGGTGTTAGTACCGTCTATCATTCTGCCCTTTTTGTGGGCGGCAACGGAAATACCTCCCCCGAGGTGGGCTACCACAAAATTCGCTTCCTGATATTTTTTGCCCAGTTCCCCGGCAGCCCGGATGGCCACTTCCTTTTGGTTCAGCGTGTGTACGATAGAGGTGCGCTCAATCCCCGCAATACCCGATATCCGGGACTCAGGTTCAAATTCATCGGTATGGGCGGAATTGACCGTATACGCCTTCTTGCCGCTGCTCTGGGCAAATTCATAGGCTATCCTGGGGGCAAATTTTGCGGGATGGATCAACGGGTTGGCCTGAACCTGTTCCAGCATTTTAGGGGTGATTTCATAGGTACCGGAGAGGCAGGGTCTCATCCCCCCGCCCCGGCCCACAAAGGCGTCAATATCAGAAAGACTTATGTTTTTTTCTTCCAGGGCTTTCATTATCCAACCCTTACGGGTCTTTACCTGGTCTTCAAAATCCCGCAAATCAACTGAACGGCCGTCATGACTGACATTTTCGACAAGCAATGCCTGTTGTTCCCGGAAAACCGCTATCTTACTGGAAGTGGAACCGGGATTCAGTGCCAGTACTGTAAATTCCTGCATGATGTTTATTATTCTCCTCTAGAATTCTATGATGCCGCCCCCGCAGCAGGGGATGCAGCAGCCGGTAACATAACTCGATTGATCACTGGACAAAAAAGCAATCACATCGGCGATTTCCTCAGGTCGGCCAAGACGCTGCATGGGAATGTTCTGCTTCCACTGCTCCAGGGTTTCCGGGGGAACGGTTTTAATAATATCGGTATCAATAAAACCAGGGGCAACGGCATTAACAGTGATATTCCTCCGCCCCAGCTCTTTGGCTGTGGTAGCGGTCAGCCCAAGTATGCCCGCCTTGGCCGCGGAATAATTGGCCTGCCCCGGATTACCGTAGGCCGAAGTAGAAGAAACATTGACAATTTTTCCATAACACTGTTCCCGCATAGCTTTTACCACCTGCTGCATGCAGAGAAATATGCCGGTCAGGTCGGCATTGATAACGGTAAGCCACTGTTCAAGGCTCATCTTGTGCAGCATGGCATCCCTGGTAAGCCCCGCGTTATTCACCAGGATATCAACGCGGGGAAATTTTTCGTATACCGTTTGAAAGGCTTTTTCAACCATTTCTTTGCTGCTTACATCGCAATGGACCGGAATCACCAAAGACCCCAATTCAGCCGAGGTTTTTTCCGCTGTTTCCCTGTCATAATCGAGGATGGCTATTCCCGCGCAGCCATCCCGCAAAAAGCGTTCCGCGACCTTCCTGCCTATGCCTTTAGCTCCTCCGGTAACTACCGCGTACCTGCCGGCCAGATTCCCCATAGAATTTTCTCCCTTGTAAGCCGGTTTCAAACCCGGTTGTTTTCGGACATCTTGAGAATGTCCGGGCTTTCTAATTAGCGGCCGACCGCAAAGTCGCTCGCTCTGCGGCCGGCCACTACATCTTTCGTCTAACGGCTGCAAAAGACTGCTTTAACGGGTAATACTCAGAATCTGTTTTGCCTCAGCGGGGGTAGCGACTTCGTTACCCGCAAGGCGGATAAAGTCCGCGGCCCTTTTGACCAGTTGGGCATTGGATTCCGCCAATTGGCCGGGACCGTACATAACATTGTCTTCCATCCCGACCCGCAGATGCCCTCCCAGCGCCAGGGTGGCCATCAGAATGGGGATATGGCCTTTTCCTATACCCAGAGCGGCCCAGGTACAGTCAGAGGGAATAAGGCTCTTGAGGAATACCAGATTCTCTATGGTAGCGGCCATTCCTCCGGCAGCGCCCAATACAAACTGGAAATGCAGCGGCGCCTTTAGCACTCCTTTTTTGAGATAATAGAGGGCGTTGTATACCATACCGGCGTCAAAGATTTCTATCTCCGGTTTGATATTGTGTTCCTGCATAACATTTCCCAACTGCTCCAGAAACGGTGGAGTATTCAGGAAGACCGCCACGTGCATCCAGTTCATGGAGCCGCAGTCATAGGAGGCAAGTTCGGGTTCCAGTTCTTTAATGTGGGCCATACGGACTTCGTCGGAGGCGTTTGCCGCCCCGGAAGTGGTCAGGTTCAGCACAATGGGAATATCCTTGCGGGCTTTGATCAATTTGACGGTTTCCCTGAATTTATTGATGTCCATGGTACCGGCGCCGTTGTCATCCCGCATATGCAGGTGGGCAATGGCGGCGCCCGCCTCGTAACACGCAAACACATCCTCCGCTATCTCCTTGGGAGTCAGGGGGACATTGGGGTTGTCTTTTTTAGTCGGCCATGCGCCGGTCGTGGCCACGGAAATAATAGTTTTAGGCATTTTGATTCCTCTCTAAATATTGTTGATAAGCGGGTGCGCGTAATATCGTTATGCGCACCCCTGGGAACACAACGTGTCCTTTTTACGCTACAGGCCACACTACAGTAGCTATAGCCGTCGCGACAATAACCAGCACTGTGGGTATTCCTACAGTGGTCCAGAAAATATGCTTGTACGCTTCTTTGTGGGTCAAACCCAGCATGGCCATCGTCAGGAAGATACCCGGCGAATGGGGCAGGGTATCCAGGGACCCGGCGGCTACGGCGACCAGCCGGTGCATAACTTCCAGATTAGCCCCGGACTGGATAAGATAGTCCCCGATACTCTGGAGCATGATACGCACGCCGCCGGAAGAAGAACCGGTGATACCGGCAATAACCCCAGTGGAAAATACTCCCTTAAAGTAGGCGCTCATGTTAAGGCCCAGCACCCAGGACACAATGCTCTTGAAGGCCGGGGAAGAAGACACCACTCCCCCAAAGGCCACTACCGCGGCAAGGCCGACGATGGCGGAAATGCCGTTAAGGGAACCCTTGCCTATCATATCCTTGACCCCCTTCACCGAGAGCCTGCCAAGGTTCATCACGATGCAGAGTATGGTGGCGATGAGCATGGCCAGGGTGGTAAGCAGGGCGGCGTCGGCGGCATAGGGAAGTTTTAACAGGGAACTTCCAACGATAAATACAATCAGTACCACAATCGGGGTAAAGGCGATTCCCGCTTTGGGCAGTTTGCTCCGGTCAACTTCCAGGGCGGCCGCATCGTAACTCTCCGGGTAGGACCAGACTTCCCCCTTTTTTCTACATTGCTTTTCGGCAAGCAGACAGTACCCGTAGCAGAGAAGAAAGAACACAATCCCGAGAATAATACTGAATACAGGCGCGGCGGTCATTGGGGTTCCCAGAAACTGGGAGGGGATAACATTGGTCAGCGCCGGGGTACCCGGCAACGTGGTCATGGTATAGGCCGAAGAACCCGCCACCAAGGGGGCAAAGATCGCGTGCCGGGGAAGCCCCGCTTCCTTAAATAAAAGGAAGAGTATGGGCATGGTGGCAAAGATCACCACAAAGAGGCTGACCCCGCCGTAGGTAAGGACCGATACAAACAACAGGCTGACCAGCATGACATATTTGGTACCGAACCAGTCAATGAACTTGTACCCTATAGCCGCGGCGCATCCGGTTTTTTCCATAATGAGGGCATATACCGCGGATGACACAAAGATAAAGAAATAGGCCGTGATGGTCCCTCCGAATCCCGATGCATAGATTTTGGCAAAGGTGTCCCAGAGGGGAAGGCCGTTGGTAAAAATAACCGCCAGTGCCGCCAGTATGGTAAGGGGGATGGCCTGAAGGCCCCGGTATGCGCCAATTATCATTATGGCAATCGCAATCAACATTCCAAGAATACCAATAAATTCCATGTATGTTCTCCTTTCAGGGCGAAGTTATAGATTCGCAAGCGGCCCTTACGCTCAACGGATTTCAGGGAGTTTAAGCAGTTTCAGGTTGTCAAAGACCGGCTTCCGGCTGCCGTTTTCTATGCTCCTGACTATCTCCACAACCTGATCGTTTACCGGGGTATCCACCCCGTATTTATCGCCCATGGCGCATACCGCCCCGTTTATGGCGCCAATCTCGCATTTCCGGCCCTTTTCCAGGTCCTGCAGCATGCTGGCCCTTGTTGCCCGGTGGGCGCCCCACATCTTGTGGTAAACCGGCGTCGTGGCGTCCTGTTCCGCCTTGGTTGTAAAAGCCAGGAGCTTACCCATATCATTGCCCTGGATGGGTTCCATCCTGATATTGGCGGCTTTGGCCACGGAGATACATTCATTGGCAAGAAACTTTATACACAAAAGAGCCTGATCATTGTCAAGAACATCCCCAAAGGCGCAGCCCAGGACAGCGGACATGCCGCTGAAGGTCGCGTTGGCCAGCAGTTTGGTCAGCCTGATTCCCATGAGATTATCAACGATGACCGTGGGGCCCATACATTCAAGATAGCCCTTTACCACATCCAGTTCCGGGGTAATACGGTTATCGACCCGCCCAAGGTCAAAGGTCAGCTTGTCTGGCGTGGTGGTAAGTTCCGAAAGCCCCGGACCCTTAAAGGTGGCGCCCCAGCCCACGGTACAGCCCATGACCCTATCGGCTCCAAACACGTCAACTATGGCCGGCTCGGGGAGGCCGTTCTGAAGGGTCGCGATAATCGTGGCATCATGAACATGGGGTTTTAACGCCGCGATAGCGGAATCATTGTAGGTCTGCTTAACCATAAAGAAAACAAGGTCATAGTTCCCTTCCATCTGGCTTGGGGTCAACGCCGTAACCGGGGCGGTAAAGTCAACGGGCCCCGTTACATGGGCCCCTTTTTCATTCAGGGCCTTTACATGATCCTCATAGACATCAATCAAATCAATTTGCTTTCCGGCTTTTGAAATGTAGGCGCCAAGAATTGTACCCAGCGAGCCGACACCCATAATCGCAGCTCTCATCTTGTCCTCCTCTGTTGAAGTCGTATCGGGGCTTTACCGCCCCGA
>JAISCK010000158.1 GCA_031265635.1 Spirochaetaceae bacterium | reverse complement strand
GTTTAAATCACTTTTTTTTAACCACGGGGGGTTTTTTTTAAATGGGTTTTCCCCCGCCTAAATAAACCAAAAAAACCAATTTACCCCCCCCCCCCCCCCCCCCGTCATCTGTTAAGTAGTTTTCTTCTTTTACCACTCATAGCCCTGAGCCTCTTTACCGCGGCCTGTTCCAATCCTTCGGGCGGCGGGGGAGGCAGAAGCGCCCAGGCCCCGGTCATCAGCGCCCAGCCCCAGGGCGCGGCCTACCACAAAGACGCAACGCCCGCCCCTCTCTCCGTTACCGCCTCGTCCGATGACGGCGGAACCCTCAGTTACCAATGGTACAGTAACGCCGCCGACGCCAACACCGGTGGAAGCGTCATAGGCGGCGAGAACTCCGCAAGCTATACGCCGCCCACGGAGACTGTCGGCACCTGCTACTACTATGTGGTAGTGACTAATACCATTGCCGACAACGACGACGGTGGGGTAAAGACACAGTCCCTGAGCAGCAATCCCGCGAAGATCACTGTCACCATCTACCTTCCCGACATTGCAGCGATTGAGGCATACCTTGCCGTCGCTCCCGGAGGAGGGACCGCCGAGGTTCCCATCCTCCTGACGGTGATCCTTGACCTTGCGGACTCAGGTGGAAACGGCTGGGCGGACCTTCTCGGCGCGATAAATACCGCAGGCAAATACGTGGAACTGAACCTAAGCTACTGCACGATGTCCGGTACGGAGTTTGACCCCGACAACTCGGTCAGTACTGGCAAAAGCAAGATCGTCTCCCTTATCCTCCCGGACACGGCCACAAGCATCAAGGCGGGCGCTGATTACGACAACCCCACCTTTAAAAACTTTACCAACCTGAAAAGCGTCTCGAGCGGAGCCGTTACCATCGGCTATCGCGCCTTCCAGAACTGTACCGCTCTAAAAACGCTGGACCTCCCGGCGGTCCAAGCCATCGGCGAGTACGCCTTCTCCGGCTGCACCTCCCTGGAAACGGTGAGTCTCCCTAAGGCAACCATCATCGGTACCATGGCCTTCTCCTACTGTACCTCCCTGAAAACGATAAGCCCCCCCATAGCCGCCACCATCGGCAATTCAGCCTTTTTGGGCTGTACCGGCCTTAGCTCGGTAAGCCTCCCGGCGGCCACACGTATCGACGGCTACGCCTTCATGTCTACCGGAACAGGGGCCCTCACTGTTACCCTGGGCGCCGTGCCGCCGGAGCTGGAAACGGAGTTGTTCCACGCCGTCACCGCCAAATCTGTCATCGTCAAGGTTCCCGCCGGGGCGTTGGGCAGTTACGGTTCTTCGCCCACCAACACCACTAACGACAACTGGGGCAACGCCTTCCGGGGCGGCGGCTGGGACGGCGAAAGCTACCTGACCGGCAAGGTCAACAGCAACATCACCCTGACTATTGAGGCGGAAACACCATGAATAAGGGTTCACCGAACCCGGTAAGCGTCTCCCCCTCCGGGGGAGACGGCGCCATGGATGGCGCTGCAACTACTGCTCTCCGCCACAGGCGGAGAGGCGGAGTTTTGCCCCGCAAAACTCCCCTGTCAAACTCCGGCAGGATGCCGGATTTTGACACACCGAACCCGGTGGATAGCTCCCCCTCCGAGGGAGGCGGCGGCAGGGGGCGAAATGAAAGCGCCCTGTTAAGGGGCGCCGTTGAGAGAATGTGCCAGCGCCCTTGATCAGGGTAAACGGCAGGAGTATAGTTGAAGTATGCTGGAACAGGAAAGAGACTATACGTATTGGCAAGAACCGGATGGTTGTTATGTGGGGTATCTGAATAGCTGGCCGGAGCATTGGACGCAGGGAGAAACCCCGGCGGAATTGGAAGAAATGCTTCTTGACTTGTATGCAATTTACTGTGAAGAAAACCGGGGGGAAAGTATCGAGAAAAAGACCGGACGTTTGAAGGTCGCCACTGCATGAAAGAAGGCGAGCTTCTCAAAATGCTCCGGGATCAAGGGTGTGTTTTTGTAAAGCATTGTAAAAAGCATGACAAGTATATTCAGCCAAGGACAGGAAAAACGGACCAGGTACCAAGGCATCCGAAAATCAGCGATGCACTGGCAAGGCAGATTATCAAAAATCTTTCATAAACGGGGCCTGTTCCTGCATCCCAGGCAGGGGCCTTTATCGGGCCCCACGCCTTGCCACCTTATTTCCGGGACGCCCTGCGCATTCGCTTGGGCGCTTCCTTGGGCGGGGGGTAGGCGCAGACTTTAGGCTGCGCCGTAGGGGGGCGCGCCGCGTATGCCGCAATGCCACACGGCAGTGTGGAAATGCGCCCCCCTCTTTTCCTCCTTTCTTAAACTTTTTCGACTTTGACTTTGCGGTAAATTCTTCTTCTTCCTCTTGACGGCGGACTGCGATTGACCAAGAGGGAAACAGCGCTTAGAATTAAATAAGCGGCCTTTCCGGCTAGGTGAAAGCCCCGCGTATCCGATTCTTTCATACAAGGAGATTTTTATGACCAGTTATACCGAATTAGGCTTGGTAAATACCAAAGGGCTTTTCGAGAAAGCCGTAAAGGGCGGGTACGCGCTTCCGGCCTATAACTTCAACAATATGGAACAGCTTCAGGCCATTATCCAGGCTTGCGTGGAGACCAGGTCTCCGGTGATTCTCCAGGTGTCCTCGGGGGCCCGCAAATACGCCAACCAGAACCTGCTTAAAAACATGGCCAAGGGCGCCGTGGAATACGCCCATGAACTGGGCTGCGACATTCCCATTGTGCTGCACCTTGACCACGGGGACAGTTTTGAGCTTTGCAAGGACTGCATAGAGACGGGGTTTTCCTCGGTAATGATAGACGGCTCCCATCTTCCCTACGACGAGAACGTGGCGCTGACCAAAAAGGTCTGCGAATTCGCCCATTCGCGCAAGGATTATATTACTGTCGAGGGCGAACTGGGGGTGCTGGCCGGCGTCGAGGACGATGTGTCCGCCGAACACAGCCACTATACCCAGCCCTCCGAGGTCGAGGACTTTGTAAAGAAAACCGGCGTTGATTCCCTGGCTATTTCCATTGGGACCAGCCACGGCAGGACGAAATTCAAACCTGAACAGTGCACGAGGGACGCCGGCGGCATACTGATTCCCCCTCCCCTTCGTTTCGATATTCTTGAAGAAATTGAAAAGCGCATACCCGGTTTCCCCATCGTGCTCCACGGGTCGTCCTCGGTTCCCCTTGAATATGTCAAAATGATCGAACAATACGGCGGCCATCTTAAAGATTCGGTGGGCATCCCCGAAGAACAGCTCCGTAAGGCCGCCAAGAGCGCGGTCTGCAAGATCAACATAGATTCCGACGGCAGGCTTGCCATGACCGCCCTGATACGCAAGGTTCTTGCCGAAAAGCCGGAGGAATTTGACCCCCGCAAGTACCTGGGGCCCGCCAGGGACGAGCTCAAGAACATGTACGCCCACAAAAACAAGGAAGTGCTGGGTTCGGCCGGACAAGCCTGAGCGCGGCTATACCTCCGGCCCTGCGGTACACACGTTGAACGGCAGGGGCCCCTTCGGTATAATGGGGGCGGCTTAAGGCCGGAGGAGTTTTTATGGACAGAAGAATAGTGTGCCTGCTCTTTGCGATTGCCCTGACCGCTCTTGGCTGCGGAAAATCCACGGGCGCCGGCGCTGACGGAAATGTTCTGCGTTTCGGGTTTACTTCCGAGCCCGCCACCCTGGACCCGCTTAGTCCTTCCAATACCGCCGACACCAGAAGCATACTCTTCAATGTTTTTGAGGGCCTGGTAAAACCCGATACCGAAGGAAACTGCGTTCCCGCCGTGGCCGAATCTTATTCTATGGAACAGGGCGGCCTTGTATACCGTTTTGTCATCAGAGAGGGCATAGTGTTCCACGACGGGAGTCCGGTACGGGCCGCCGACGCGGTTTTTACCATTGAGGAGGCCGTAAAGGCGGGCTTTTCCGGCTTTGCCCGGATCGCCGGCGTTGAAGCCGGGGGGGAGCGGGAGCTGCTGGTTACGCTCACGGAGCCTGATCCTGAGTTTCTCCCCTACCTCACCATTGGTATAGTGCCGGAGGGAAATCCCGACCGGGAAAAAAATCCCGTGGGGACCGGCCCCTTTATGATCAAAAGTTATACGGCCCAGCAGAATCTGGTCCTCGAAAAAAATCCCCGGTACTGGCAGGAGGGTTTTCCCAAACTTGACCGGGTAACTATAGTGTTCCTCGCCAATTCCGACGCCCTGCTCCTCGCCCTCAGGGGGGGGAATATAGACGGCGCGACCATAACCGGCTCGCTGTCGCCGCAGATTGATACCGCCGTCTTTGATATGTTTCCCAACCCTTCCAACGCGGTGCAGCTTTTGGCCCTGAACAACGCGGTAAAGCCGCTGGACGACATCAGGGTGCGCCGGGCCATTAACCACGCCGTTGACATACCCCGCATCATAGAGGCGGCGTTTTACGGCAGGGGCGAGCCTTCGGGGAGCCCGCTCATTCCCGGCCTTTCGCTGTACTACGAAAGCGGCCTTAAAAACCCCTATGCCTTTGATCCCGAAAGGGCAAAAAGCCTCCTTGCCGAAGCGGGTTACGCGGAAGGTTTCTCCCTTGAAATCACCGTGCCTTCAAACTATACCATGCATGTGGACACGGCCCAGGTTATTGTGGAACAGCTTTCCCGCTCCGGCATTAACGCCTCCATCAAACTTGTTGACTGGGGGACCTGGCTTTCCCAGGTATACCAGGGAAGAAACTACCAGGCCACCGTTATTTCCCTTGACGCCAACAATGTGTCGCCCAGGAGTTTTCTTTCCCGCTACCTTTCCGGCGCGGGCGGCAACTTCCTCAATTACCAAAGTGAAGCCTTTGACAGGGTCTACAACGCGGCGCAGGGCGAAGCCGGCGAGGCGAGGCGCGCCGCCCTGTACCGGGACGCGCAGAAAATCATATCAGGCGACGCCGCGGCGGTGTATATTCAGGACATACTGGGGTTCCGGGCCTTTCCGAAGGGAAGGTTCGGGGGAACGCGGAACTATCCGCTTTATGTAGAAGATTTTTCCGCCGTATACCGGATTAACTAGGCATGCGTTTTATAGCGAAACGGCTCTGTGTTACCTTTATTACCATATTTCTCGTTTCGCTTTTTACCTTTGCCGCTTTTACCCTTATTCCCGGCGATCCGGCGGCCCTGATTTTGGGAACCGAGGGGACTGAGGAACAGCTTGCCGCCCTGAGGCTTGAGATGGGCCTGGACAGGAGTTTTGCCGGGCGTTACGCCTCCTGGCTCGGGGGCTTTCTCAGCGGAAACCTGGGGAATTCGGCGCGGTTCCGGGGAGAGGCCATAAGCGGCTTGATCCTGGAGCGGCTTCCGGTAACGGCGTCCCTTGCCTTGCTTTCGATAGTTTTCATCATCCTCATAGGCTTTCCCCTTTCGCTCATAGGGATACGCCGGGAAGGGTCCCTGCCCGGCCGTATCGTACATACCCTTACCGCCCTGAATATTTCCTTTCCGGGTTTTTTTCTCGGCGTGCTCTTTATCTGGCTCTTCGGCGTCATCCTGCGTTTCTTTGTCCCCGGCGCCTATATTGATTACCGGGAGAATCCGGCGGCCTTTGCCGCTTATCTTGTGTTTCCCGCCCTGGCCATAGCCATACCCAACGCGGCCATACTGGTTAAATTCCTCAGAACCTCAATGGAAAAAGAACTCGGTTCCCCCTATATACGCACGGCCCGCAGCAAGGGCTGTTCGCCAAACGGCGTGCTGTTCCGCCATGTATTCAAAAACGCCGTGATACCTTCGGTAACTCTCCTCGGCATGATAGTCGGGGAGGTTTTTTCGGGAAGCATAGTCATTGAGCAGGTTTTTACCATACCCGGCATAGGGAGGCTTCTCATCGCGTCGATCAATGCCAGGGATTACCAGCTTATCGCGGCGCTGGTAGCCTACATAAGTTTTATCGTGATTTTGGCGAATACAGCCGCCGATCTCGCCATACAGATTATAGATCCCCGCATACGGGTACAGTGATGCGCGGCGGTACTGATTTCCGGGCAGGCGTTGTCCTTGCCCTTGCCGTACTTGTGCTTTCCCTTGTCAGCGTGTTTTATCTTCCCTACGGATATAACGACATAACCCCCGAAAGCCGTTTTCTCGCGCCCGGCCTGTCCCATCCCATGGGGACGGACAATTTCGGGAGGGATGTGTTTTCCAGAATCATGGCCGGGGGGCGCTATACCCTGGCCATCGCCCTCCTCACCGTGGCGGGCGCGGCCTTAGCCGGTTCGGCGCTGGGCCTCTTTTCGGGCTATACCGGCGGCCTCATTGACGAGTGCGTGATGCGCGTCATGGACGCGGTAAGTTCCTTTCCCGGCATACTCCTGGCGCTGGTGATGGTTTCCCTCCTTGGGAACGGGCCCTTTACCCTGACCGCTGCCCTTCTCATCCTCTTTATTCCGAGCTTTACCCGGATCATGAGGAGCGGCATGCTCGAGTACAAGAACCGGGACTTTGTGCTGCTTGCCCGGATATGGGGAACTCCGGTCCCAAGGCTCATCTTTATCCACATACTGCCCAGCCTGCTTCCCTCGCTGCTCTCCGCGTCGGTGCTGGGTCTTTCCAACGCCATACTGGCCGAGGCCACCATGAGCTACCTGGGCCTGGGCATACAGCCGCCCCTGCCAAGCTGGGGGCGCATGCTTGGCGAATCCCAGAATTTTCTCTTTAACGCGCCCTGGTGCGCCCTTGCTCCGGGCATCATGATCATGGTTACGGTCCTTGCCTTTCATTATCTGGGCGAAGGGCTGAGACGCCGTTATTATCAGGGATGAATATGGAAACCCTGCTTGAGGCGCGGAACCTTTGGATAGAGGTCAGCGTAAACGGTTCCTGGCTTCCCGCTGTTCAGGACCTCAACTTTACCGTTTACGCCGGGGAGATACTCGGCATAGTGGGAGAGTCGGGCTGCGGAAAAAGCCTCACCGCCCTTTCCCTGCCGGGCCTCCTTCCCGGAGGAACAAGGCGCCGGGACGGGTCCGTGTATTTTGAGGGAAGGGACCTTACGGGCCTTTGCGAAAAGGAACTCCGCCCGGTGCGGGGCAGGGACATTGCCATGGTCTTTCAGGAGCCCCTTCCTTCCCTCAACCCCCTCATGAGCGCGGGTAGGCAAATCGCCGAAACGCTGGAACTCCACGGTCAAAAGGACAGGGACCTCAACAGGAAGAAAGTCCTTGAACTCATGGGGCAGCTTGAACTTCCCGTCCCGGAAAAGCTCATCAACGCCTATCCCCACCAGCTTTCAGGCGGCATGTGCCAGAGGGTGATGCTTGCCCTGGCCCTGATAGGCCGCCCCAAGCTCCTTATAGCCGACGAGCCTACTACAGCCCTGGACCAGAATACCGGAAGCCAGATACTCTCCCTCATTTCCAACAGCAACAGGGAACGGGGAACCTCGGTGCTGTTTATCTCCCATGACCTGTCGGCCATACAGAAAATCTGTTCCAGGGTTCTTGTCATGTATTCCGGGAGCATTGTCGAGGAAGGGCCTGTGGAAGCGGTGTTTTCCCGGCCCGCCCATGAGTATACCCGCCTGCTCCTGGGGGCCATACCGGACAGGAAACGAAAAGGCCGGCCTCTCGCGAATATTCCGGGCAGGGTTCCTTCCCTTGAGGAAAGGCCCGGCGGCTGCCCGTTCAGCGGGCGCTGCCCAAGCGTACAGGAGCGCTGCCTTTCGGCGTTCCCCGAAGAAAGGCTCATCGCCGCCGTGGACGCGGGGACAGCAGGGAGGAAACACAGTTCCCGCTGCGTGCTGTACCCGGAGGGGCAAAACTGATGGCGCTTCTTTCGGTAAAAAACCTGTCCTTTGCCTATGTGAGCGGGAACCTGGGTCCCCTGGGAAAGAAGACCGTAAAGCCGGTGCTTCACGACGTGAACTTCAATATAGAAGAAGGAGAGATATTCGGCCTTGTGGGAGAATCGGGAACAGGAAAAAGCACCCTCGGAAAGTGCGTACTGGGCCTCCTCGATTATGCCGGGGATATTCTTATAGACGGCATAGCTCCGGGCCGTACAAAACAGCGGAAACTCCTCGCGGCAAAGGTTCAGGGGGTGTTTCAGAATCCCGGCGCCGCCCTCAATCCTGTCATGCCCATAGCCCGGCTCCTTGGGGAAGCGCTCAGGATCAGCGGCATGCGGGATAAAGATGAAAGGGGCAGGCGTACCGATGAAATCCTTGACCTTGTCGGGCTTGACGGTTCGGTAAAGAAACGCAGGGCCGCCGAGCTTTCAAGCGGCCAGAAGCAGCGGGTGTGCATAGGCTGCGCCCTTGTTTTCCGCCCCCGCCTTATCATAGCCGACGAGGCGGTAAGCTCCCTTGATGTTTCGGCAGGCGCGCAGATACTGAACCTTTTCAGCGATTTACGGGAAAGACTGGGAGTCGCCCTGCTTTTTATTTCCCATAACCTCGAAGCGGTGCATTACCTCTCCGACAGGGTTGCCTCCCTTTCGGGCGGGACGCTGAGCATGGTATGAATGTAAGGCCCCGCTAATTCCTGAAACTGTGTATGGGGGCGGGTATCCTGCCGCCCCGGCTGATAAAGGCGTCGCTGCCTGAATTGTGTACCGCCATGACCGGGGCGCCTCCCAAAAGGCCGCCGAACTCGGCCCAGTCTCCGGCCTTTTTTCCGGGCACGGGGATTATGCGCACGGCGGTGGTCTTGTTGTTCACCATGCCTATGGCCATCTCGTCGGCGATGATGGCCGAGATGGTCGCCGCGCTGGTATCGCCGGGGATGGCTATCATGTCGAGACCTACGGAACATACGCTGGTCATGGCCTCAAGTTTGTCCAGTGTGATGGTTCCCTTTTCAACGGCCCTGACCATGCCGGCGTCCTCGGACACGGGTATAAAAGCCCCGGACAGCCCGCCCACGCCGGTCGAAGCCATGACGCCGCCCTTCTTTACCATGTCGGTAAGCAGGGCAAGGGCCGCGGTGGTTCCGTGTATTCCCGCGGACTCAAGGCCCATCTCCTCAAGGATTTGGGCCACTGAATCGCCGATTTCGGGAGTCGGCGCCAGGGAAAGGTCCAGTATGCCGAAGGGCACGCCCAGGCGGCGGGCCGCTTCCATGCCCACAAGCTGCCCCATGCGGGTTATCTTGAAAGCGGTTTTTTTGATCACGTCGGCTATACGGTCAAAGCCCTCTCCCCGGTGGGGCTCAAGGGCCGCCTTGATAACGCCGGGGCCCGATACCCCCACATTGAGGCAGGACTCCCCTTCCCCCGGGCCGTGAAAAGCGCCGGCCATAAAGGGATTGTCCTCAGGGGCATTGCAGAATACCACCAGCTTGGCGCAGCCTATGCCGTCCCTTGAGGCACTGTATTCCGCGGTCTTTTTGATTATCCTGCCCATAAGGTCCACGGCGTTCATGTTGATGCCGCTCTTTGTAGAAGCCGCGTTGACTGAGGAACAGACCCGCTCTGTTACCGAAAGGGCCCTGGGGATGGAATCGATGAGTTTCCGGTCCCCGGAAGTAAAGCCCTTCTGCACCAGGGCGGAAAAGCCGCCGGCAAAATCTATCCCCAGTTCGGCAACGGTACTGTCAATGGTTTCCGCGTAGGGAGTGTAATCCTCATCGCCGGAAGCGGCGGCGACAATGGCTATGGGCGTCAGGGAAATCCGCCTGTTGATAATGGGTATGCCGTATTCGGCTTCAATGTCCCTTCCGGTACTGACCAGGGGACCGGCGACGGCAAGCAGCTTGTCCCGTATTTTGCGGCGGGTTTCTTTTCCCGAAGGGGACGCGCAGTCAAGGAGCGAGATGCCCAGGGTAATGGCCCTGATGTCAAGTTTGAACTTGAGAAACATGTCCATGGTTTCCTGAATCTCAAAGGGCGTAAAAAGCATAGGGGCCGCCTAAATCCTGTGCATGGCGCTGAACACCTGTTCGTGCATGATAGTGATGGAAACCCCCATTGATTCGCCAAGGGACGCGATGTCGGTTTTCAGGCCGGCAAGGGACTTGCCGCACCCGGAAAGATCCACCATCATCATCATCACAAAGTTGCCCGACAGTATGGTCTGCGTAATGTCAATGATGTTGATATTAAGACCGGCGAAGAGGGCGCTTATCCCGGCGATGATGCCTACCTTGTCTTTACCTACCACGGTAACTATGGCGTTCATGATTCCTCCGTGATTTTATGTTCGCTTAAAAAAAGATCGAGAACAGTAAGAAAAAGCACCACCACCACAGGCCCCAGTATGAGGCCGTCAAAACCGAAGGCCATGATGCCGCCGAGTATGGCGAAGAATATCACCAGGGGGTGGAGCTTGACGCGGTCATGGAGGAACAGGGGCCGCAGGATATTATCCATGAGCGAAACGGTTACGGAACATATTCCCATAAAAACAAGACCGCCGGCAAGGTCCCCCGAGACAATCCGCACTATACCTAAGGGTATCCAGACCGCGCCGGCGCCCAGCATGGGAATAAAGGCGCAGATCAGGGTAAGCACGCTGAACACCGGCGCGCCTCTAACCCGGAAGATCAGAAAGATACCAAAGGCCGAGACCGCCTGTATGGCGGCGACAATGAAGTAGCCGAAAAAAAGGCTGCGGGCCATTTCTTTGAATTTTACGACAAGCTGATCCAGATAGTCGCTCCGTATGGGAATGGCGCGGAGTACCAGATGCCCCAGATAGGAACCGTCAAGGAAAAAGAAAAAAAGGCAGAAAACCATGAAGGCGAGGTTAAGGGAAAACCGCCCCAGGGTGCGGAAGGCGGTAGTACCCGAAGACAGAATGCGCTGTATGCTTGCGGAAAGGGAAGAAATAATCTCGCCCTGTATCGAAGAAGCGTCAAGGGTCAGCCGTCCCCCGGAAACAGTACGGACCACCGAGGCAAAATCCTCAAGGGTCTGCCTGAGAGCCTCCGGTCTTTCCCTGAACAGGTCGCGGAGGGAAGTAAGCATTTCCCGTATCTGGTTAAAAAACTGAAAGCCCAGAAAGGCAAGGGGGATGAGAATCAGCGTTACGGTTCCCAGGGCAAGAAAGGCCGCGCAGAAAACCCTTACCGCCTTGTCCCTGAGTTTTGTTATGCCAAAGTTTTTTACCATGCGGTTATGCAGGGGCTTTAACAATATGTAGAACAGGGTGGACCAGAGGAACACCGAAAAGAAGGGGGCGAAAACCCTGCATACCAGGATAAAAAGAACAAACAGGACGAGGAGAAAAATCCAGTTCTGTATTTTTTTGGGCCGGGGCATTACAACCCTCCCAGTATGCGTTCCGCCTCCTCTCTGCGCGGATAGCCGGGGTTCCTGTTCAAAAGGTCCTGGAGATAGCGTTTTGCCTGTTCCCCGTCCTGAAGGCTCGCGCAGGTCTTGCCCAGTTCCATGATGGCGTCCCAGTTATCGTTATCCGTTCTCAGGGCGGCAAGGTAAGCGTCCCTTGCCGCGCCGAGATTCCCGGCGCCTACATAGGTCCTGGCAAGGTTCACCCTGACGGTGGCGTTACCGGGTTCCGTTGACAGGGCCTTCTCATAATGGAGAACGCTCCGCTCCCAGTCTTCTTTATGGGCATAGACAGCGCCGAGATTGTTGTTTACCTCAAAGGCCGAAGCGTCAACGCCGTATGCCTCGTTAAGAAAAGCCAGGGCCTGGTCGGGAAAACCGTTTTCCAGGTACAGGCGGCCAAGGTTGACGCGGGGACGGAGATAGCTCCTGTCAAGGGAAGCGGCCCTGGTATAGCTCGTTATGGCGCCGTTGTTGTCGCCGGTCTCCTCAAAAGCGAGGCCGAGAGTATAGGCGAACACCGCGTTGGAAGGGGCGGCGTCAAAGGCTTTCCGGGCATAGCCCAGGGCCTCGCCTTTTTTGTCCAGGGCGATTTTAACCACCGCCATATTGTAATTGGTCTGGCCGTCATCCGGCGCGGCTTCAAGCGCCCGCGTAAAGGAATTCTCCGCCCCCCGGTAATCGCC
>JAISCK010000144.1 GCA_031265635.1 Spirochaetaceae bacterium | reverse complement strand
TGATTCGCTGCGAAGGGTCCATACCCCGGCCCCTTGGGGCGGAACCAAGGGTATGGACTCTGAGTCAAATACCTTACGAGAACAACATACCGCGTGGCTCTGCCGCGCGGTTGTTGATTCCGTTTCTTCTTTTTCGTTTGAGACGGTTTTTTCTCATCCTTCCAAGATTGAAGAATTGAGAATCGCAAGAGACCTATCTCTATGTTATAGCTACCGATGATCCTGATATTAACATGGAACGGGTTAAGAACCGGGTTGAACGCGGCGGGCATAATGTGCCGGAAGAAAAAATCAAAGAACGATACTCAAGGACAATGGAAAATCTTTCCGCGGCTTTTTTGCTTGCCCACAGGGTGTATTTTTTTGATAATTCTTCATCAAAAGAATCGCAGGCCTATCAGTATTTTGCTGAAAAGCGGGATAACCAACTGTACATTACCGGTGATTCAGCGCCCGCATGGTTTGAGAAAAACATACTCTCAAAGATAGAAATATAAGAGCTTGTTCCAGCAGCTTACAAAGAAGTAAAAGAAAGGAGGGGGGCCGGGCACTGAGGCGGCTGTTTGCCGGAGGCGGTACGGAAACAGGCCCCCCTCCTCCGGGCGGAACACCGCCCCGCCGTATAGTTGTTAATTCACAGCGGCGCGATATACTTAAAGGTATGGTGTTCGCATCCCTTGTCCAGTATGTGCGGTTTTTTCCGGCGGCGGCGTTTGCGGGGCTCCTGCTCGCGGGGCTCAATGTGCCTATATCCGAGGATCTTGTTATCATTACCGGCGCGCTGGTTGCAAGGGGTGCGCCGGAACTCTTGGTTCCCAGCCTTCTGGCGATTTACGCGGGAGTGGTCATAAGCGATTTTGTGTCTTTTTTCCTTGGGACCCTCATACGGAAGGGCGCGGTAAAGGTAAAATTCGCCTCGGTCCTGCTTTCGCCTAAAAACCTTGACCGGGTGCGGCGGCTGCTTGACAGGAACGGCCTCCTGGCCTTTATCGTGTGCCGTTTCATTCCCCTGGGCATGCGGAACACCCTCTTTATGGCGTCGGGTTTCCTCGCCCTGCCCGCGCGGCGCTTTGCCCTGTATGACATCATCGCGGCGGCAATCAGCGTGAACACCCTGTTCTTCCTGGTGTACTGTTTTGGCGAAGACGTAAAGAATCCTTTTTATATCGCGGGGCTGCTGCTTTTTGCCCTGCTCGGCATAGCCGCCGCGGCCCTTGCCGTCCGGTTTATGGTAAAGCGCGGCGTGAGGATTCCCCTAACCGGCTACGGGCTTCCCCAGGCGGCCGTTTTTCCGGCCCTTGCCGCCGCCTGCATGGCCGCCCTGTTTTTTGCCCTGTACCCCGCCGCGTATCTCATTCCCCTGGAAGCGGCGCTTTTTCTTGTGCTGGCCTGGATGCTTTCGTTTTTCCGGGACCCGGCGCGAAAGATTTCCCCCGATGAATCAGTGCTGCTTTCTCCCGCCGACGGGCGGGTAACGGACATTGGCGTTGTCGAGACCGGCGAACTGGGGCGGGCCCTCAGGATAGGGATATTTTTAAGCGTCTTTAATGTCCACATAAACCGCGCCCCCTGTTCGGTCAGAATAGAAAAAATAAACTATACAAAGGGAATGTTTAAGGATGCCCGGAGTGTTGACGCGGCCAGGGTGAATGAATCCAATTCCCTCCTCATGACCCGCCTTGCCGAACCCCGCTCCCGCCTCCTCGTAAAGCAGATAAGCGGGGCCATTGCCAGGCACATTGTCTGCAAGGCAAAAGAAGCGGACGAACTCAGGCAGGGGGAACGTTTTGGCATGATAAAATTCGGCTCCCGCACGGAGCTGTATATACCGGAGACGGAGAACTGCGAAGTGCTTGCCGTCATCGGCGTCCCGGTACGGGCAGGGCTCACCCCGCTCATAAGGTACAGGTAATATATGGAACAGGAAAAGATTCCCGGCAGCTTAGGTCAACGGATACCCCGCAAAAGAAAGCGGCTCAAGTATATCGCGGTGCTGCCGTCCATGGTAACACTGATGAACGCCTTCTGCGGCTTCATGGCTGTTATCTTCGCGAGCCGGGGCCTGGAAATATTTTTACAGGTATCGCGCCTGCGCAGGGTCAATGTATCGTTTCTGGCCATGTCAGGATACATGATTATCTTTGCCATGATAGCCGATATGCTTGACGGGCAGGTAGCGCGGTGGAGCGGGGCCGCGTCAAGTTTCGGCGGCCAGCTTGACAGCCTTTCCGACGCCATCAGCTTCGGCGTCGCCCCCGCCTTCCTCATGCTCAAGGTCATGGAAGCGCGCTCAGGCATGGAATTTTTCGCCGGCAAACTGCGCCTTTTGCCGTCCCTAAAAGAACCGCCCGCCGGCTGGGACCTGTGGCTTGCGCATATCGCCGGGAGATGGTTTCTTCTTGCCGCCATTGTGTATGTCCTCTGCGCGGTCATACGGCTTGCCCGTTTCAATGTAGAAAACGACACCGATGACGCCGCCCACAAATCCTTTTCCGGCCTGCCCTCACCCGCAGCCGCCGGCGTCGTGGTAAGCCTCGTTATTTTCAGGGAGAATTTTCTTCCTCGTATAGCCGAACGCCTTCCCGCCCTGTATTCCACCCTGATGGAACTCTCCGCGTGGCTGCTTCCCTTTGCCGCCCTGGGCGGAGGCATCCTCATGATAACCCGGATACGGTACGTCCACGCGGCAAACAGGCTGCTCTCCGGCAGGAAAACCTTTGTAACCTTTGTGGCCCTTGTATTCGCCGCTCTCCTTTCCCTGTGGAACATACAGCTTGCCCTGGTCCTGGGCTTTTGGGGCTTCGCCCTCTCCGGCCTGGTCCGCGCCCTCATTACCCGCGTCAAAACCCGCCGCCCCGGCTGACAAAACCCGCCGGGCA
>JAISCK010000046.1 GCA_031265635.1 Spirochaetaceae bacterium | reverse complement strand
AATTTTATCAATTATGTTTCTTGCTGTTTCATAGACGGCAATTCCGTTTTCTATTTTTATTTCCCTGACATCCCAGGTATTGCTGCCTTCTATATACCTGGTGTATGAATCTCTGTCTGAATCACCATCCAGCATCCACGCCCCTTCCGAAGAGAATCCCATGGACGTTCCGTAAAAACTTAATGTGTGGTAGACATTTTCATTTTCGGTAATCACGTAAAAACTGTGAACGAGTAAATTTGTCCGCTTTATCTGATAACTTACGCCGGTCCGCTCGTATGCCTTGATTGAGTAATATTCCGGGTTTATTAGAACCGAGTATAAATATTCTTTTACCTCCGGTTCTTTTTTTAAGATTGTTTCTCCGTCAAGATCATCAATAAGGGATAGATATAATCCCGCCTTTACGCTGGAACATGAACACAGTATTAATAGAAGTGAAACTACCGCAAAAAAAAACAGAGCGATATGTGTGCGTGCACGGGGGGGGGGGGGGGGGTAATTCTTTATAATACAATTTATTTGTTGTACCACAGAACAAAGTACCTTCTCCGTCAGATCGAAAATATAATAAAAAAAGGAACAAAATATCTTATATTTTGAATTTTTTTTTGTCAAGATGTCGGATTTGTGTCCAGATTCAAACCCGGTAATTTGGGCCGGATTGTTTTTGAGGCCCCCTTCCCCTAAACGCTTCTTTTCCTTATAATTCCCTTTGGGCTCCCCGTCTCCGGCGGGTGAGCCGCAAAATGCCTGGCGTTTTGCAAGACTTGTAAAGGAAGTTATCGTATGAATTCATTTGTGTTCCCCCTGCTTCTCGGAGGTCCTGACGGCGGCGCCTCAGGCGCGGCGCCCGGCTATATGCAGTTTCTCCCGCTGGTGCTCATTGTGGTTATTTTTTATTTTTTCATTATCAGGCCCCAGGGTAAAAAGCAAAAAGAAACCCAGCGCATGCTGAACGCGATCAAGAAGGGCGACAAGGTTGTTACCATAGGCGGCATCCACGGCGTGGTCCAGTCGGTAAAAGAAGGCGCGGGGACCGTGGTCCTCAAGGTTGATGAGGACGCCAGGATTGAATTTACCCGGAGCGCCATTTCCCAGGTGAATCCCGCCAAGGCCGACAAGATCGAAGAAAAGAAGTCCGATGACAAAAATGACGGGGGTTCGGAAGAAAGCAAATGAGCAAGCGTTACCGGTTTTTCATTATTCTGGGTGTGGTGGGACTTTGCTTTGTGTTCCTGCTTCCTACCATACGGTGGTACTTTCTGACTCCCAGGGAAAGCCAGGTTTTGGCCCTTGCTTCCCGGGAGCAGATCAAGATTTACGCCTCCCGTATGGCCCAGGTGGATCTTCAGGCCCTGATTCAGGACGCCAGGGACGACAAGGAACTGGCGGAAAAGCTCTCCTTTCTTGTATCAACGGCCAGGAAATACAACAAGCAGTACAAGAGGCGGAATCCCGATGTATGGAATTCCCGCAGCCTGCTCCGTTCCTTTCCCGGCGACGAGGAGGGAGCCAGCGCCCTGGTTCTTGACGCCATTGAGACCAAATACCGCGAAGATATTTTCGCTCTCAAGGATCTCCAGTCCAGCGCGGTGCAGTTGGGCCTTGATCTTTCCGGGGGCATGAGCATAGTGCTCCAGGCCGATATGGCAAGCCTTTCCGAAAGGCTCGGCAGGTCTCTTAACGATGCCGACCGTACCGACGCGGTGAACCGGGCGCTGGAGGTACTCAACAGCCGTATAGACCGCTTCGGCCTTACCGAGCCGGTGATACGCCGCCAGGGCGACGACCAGATATATGTTGAAATTCCGGGAACAGCCGACCCCGAGCGCATCAATTCCATCATCATGGGCAAGGGAGGGCTTGCGTTTCATATTGTGGATGAGGAAGAGACGGCCCGCTTCCGCCAGTACTATAACCAGCATCCCACCGACACCTTCAACGGGCAGGGCGAACTCATTAACCCCGAGATTGTTTCCGCCGACACGGTGGTCCGGGGCGTCTACGAAAAGGACCGCTACGGCCTTGACGAATTCCAGGAATACACGGTGATAAAGAAAACGGTGGGCCTTGACGGCAACCATATCCAGAGCGCTGTTGTTGACCGGGATAATATTGAAGGGACCCCCAGGGTGAGTTTTCAGCTTGACAGCGAGGGCGGGGAAATTTTTTACCAGCTTACCTCTGCCAATGTTGGCAAGTACCTGGCCATAGTGCTTGACGACCGGGTTAAATCCCAGGCTGTCATCAGGGGCGCCATACGGGACTCGGTGCAGCTTTCCGGCAGAGGCATAGGCCAGGAAGAGGCCGAAAACATAGCCCTCATACTGAGAACCGCCGCGCTTCCTGTCGAGCTGGAAGTAGTCAACCAGCAGAATATCGGCGCTTCAATGGGAGAAGACGCCATAAACCAGGGCTTTTGGGCCCTTATCGGCGGACTGGCCCTGGTGATGGTTTTCCTTCTGGTGTTCTACAAGGAGGCGGGGGTCAACGCGGTGATAGCCCAGCTTTTGAATTTCTATCTCATGGGCAGCATACTCTCGGCGTTCAATTTTACCCTTACCCTGCCGAGTATCGCCGGGTTCATACTGACTATAGGCATGGCGGTTGACGCCAATGTCATCATCTTTGAGCGCATAAAAGAAGAGATCCGTCAGGGCAAGGACCGCAAGGCCGCCATTGGTCTTGGTTTTGACAAGGCGTTCTGGGCCATTATGGACTCTAATATCACAACCTTTATAGCCGCTCTTTTCCTTTCCCAGCTCGGATCGGGTCCCATTCAGGGCTTTGCCGTGAGTCTCGCCGTAGGCGTATTCTCCTCGGTATTTACCGCCCTCTTTGTGTCAAAACTTCTCTTTGACTTCGGAAGCGACGTGCTGAAACAGCGAAAGATTGCCATACTCTGGGGGAGCGGAAAATGAAGCGCGTAATTCCTTTTTCAAAGTACTTTTTGCCTACGGCGGTATTTTCAGCGCTGCTTGTTATCGCCGGCGTTGCCGGATATATAATCATGGGGGGCTTTAACCTCGGCGTGGATTTTCAGGCCGGCCTGCTCCAGGAAGTGCAGTTCGCGCCCAGGGCCCTGAGCCTTACCTATTCGGGCAGGGGCAACGCCACTATAGCCGTTGACCGGAACAGGATAGATATTACCCTTTCGGGCGCCGGTGTTGACGCGCAGAGCCATTCTTTTTCTTATGGAACTTACAGGACCATCGGCGGGCTTTGCCTGGCCATGGAAGCCATAGAGGGCCTTTCCGCGTCTGCCCCGGAAACCGGCGGCGTTTCTTCCCAGTGGCTGGTGCAGAGCGCCAGGGGCGATCCTCAGTTGGGGGAAAATCCCTATGTACTCCACTACCTCAATCCCGATTCTGATCCCGTGGCCATAGAGGATGTGCGTACCGCCCTGCTTCCCCTGGGTTCTGTTTCGGTCCAGGTGCTGGGGCGGCCCTCCGAGCGGCGCTTTATGATACGCATGGAAGATCAGGTGCTTGAGTCCGGCAGTGAAAACAGTGGGGACCAGGCCCAGCGGGTGATTGATTCCCTTGAGCAAAATTTCGGCAAAGGCGAAGTGGCCATAATCAGGTCCGACTATGTTGGCTCGCGTTTTTCAAAAAACCTCACCGACCAGGCGGGCCTGCTCATGGCCCTGACCCTGCTCCTCATCCTGGGCTACTGTTCCCTGCGCTTCAAACCCCAGTTCGCCATAGGGGCGGTGCTGGCCATAGTACACGATGCCTTTGTCATGGTGGCCTTTATAGCCTGGACAAGGATGGAATTTAACACCACGTCCATCGCGGCCATCCTTACCATACTCGGCTATTCCGTAAACGACACCATAGTCATTCTGGACCGCATAAAGGAAACCAGGGGCATACATCCGGAGGAAGATTTCGAGGCTGTGCTGGACCGCTCGCTTACCGAAACGCTGTCGCGGACCATGATAACTTCCCTTACCACCATGCTGGCCGTGGCATCGCTGTATATTTTTACTACGGGCTCAATGAAAGATTTTGCCCTGGCCCTCCTTGTGGGCATGGTCTCAGGCGTGTACTCAACAATATTTGTCGCTTCGGGTTTTGCCAACTTTTGGGACAAACAGGTTAAGAAGCGGGGAAAAAAGCGCCTTGAAGGCAGCGTACCCGCCAAGGCTCCGGTGAAAGCCTAGAGTTCAGCGTTAGATGAAGGTCCTCCGGGCAAGGGTCCTCGGCTTCTGCATGGGAGTGCGCCGGGCCATGGATATGGCCGTTTCCGAGGCGCGGCTTCTCCCGGACGCCGGGGGCCCAGGGCCGGGAATTTTCACCATAGGTCCCCTGATACATAATCCCCAGGCTCTGGAAGTCCTGTCAGCCCGGGGCATATCCGTACTCGACGAGGATAAACTTCCTTCCGGCCTTGAAGGCGCCGTCCTTATAGTACGCGCCCACGGCATCACCCCCGGCCTGGAAGAGTCCCTCAGAAAGCGCGGCGGGCGTCTTGTGGACGCCACCTGTCCCCATGTGCGTTCAAGCCAGATGAAGGCAAAACAGCTTGCCGGATCAGGGTATCATGTCTTTCTCGCCGGAGAAAGACGCCACGGCGAAATCATCGGCATACAGGGCTATGTTGAACAGGGTTATGGGGAACGCGGCGCGGCCTGTCCCGCTTCCTCCTGCACTGTCGTGGCCGGCGTGGAAGAGGCGGAAGAAGCGGCCCGGCTCCTGCGCGAAAGGCAGGGGGACCTGCCCTGCGCCCTCCTTGCCCAGACGACCATCTCTCCTGAAGAATACGAAAAAATCGGCGGCGCCATACGAAACTATTTTCCGTCCCTCATGATAGTCAATACCATCTGCGGCGCGACCAGGGACAGGCAGGAAGCGCTCAGGGAACTCTGCGCCGGGGTTGAGGCGGTCATCATAGCCGGCGGCAGGGAATCGGCCAATACGCGGCGGCTCCTTGCCATAGCCCGGAATTCCGGCGTCCCCGCCTGGCTTGTCGAGACGCAGGCGGACCTGCCCGAAGAAATATGGAACTATGCCGTTGTGGGCCTCAGCGCCGGCGCTTCTACGCCTGACAGCATCATCATGGATATTGAACGGGCCCTGACTTTTTCGCCCCTTCCGGGAAAAAAGCCGGAGTGTGTATGAAGCTCCGCAATTGTTGCACAGTTTCCCGTAATTAAGTATGATGGGCGCTATGGAGAACTCCGGATGTACAGGCAGGCCCCTTGAGGCAGTGGAACTTGCCAGGGCCTTTGACCCGAAAAGTTTTGAAGACCGCGTCTACGCCCTCTGGAAAGAAAAGAACGCCTTTGCCCCCGCCGAAAGCAACAGGGGCAAAAAATCCTTTGTAATTGTCATTCCTCCGCCCAATGTTACCGGCGTACTCCACCTCGGACATGCTCTCAACAACTGTCTCCAGGATATAGTTATACGCTATCACCGCATGCGGGGCGACGATACCCTGTGGGTTCCCGGTACGGACCACGCGGGCATAGCCACCCAGAATGTCATGGAAAAGCGGCTCAAGGCCCAGGGTAAAAGCCGTCATGACCTGGGACGGGAAAAATTCGTCGAAGCGGTATGGGAAATCAAAAAAGAACACCACGCCGTTATTTCGCGGCAGCTTGCCCGCATGGGTTCCAGCGTTGACTGGCAGAGGGAGCGCTTTACCCTTGACGAAGGGCTTTCCCTGGCGGTGCGGGAAGTTTTTGTAACTCTCTATGAACGGGGCCTCCTGTACCGGGGCAACTACCTGGTCAACTGGTGCCCTTCCTGCGGCACCGCCCTTTCCGATGATGAAGTGGAACACGAGGACACGCCGGGAAAGATGTATCACATACGCTATCCTGTGCCCGATACAGGCGGCTTTGTCGAAATCGCCACAACGCGGCCCGAAACCCTGCTGGGCGATACGGCCCTGGCGGTTCATCCCGATGACGAGCGCTACCGGCGCCTTGTGGGCAGTACCGTCGAACTCCCCCTTACAGGGCGGCGCATCCCCGTAATCGCCGATACCTATGTGGACAGGGAATTCGGAACCGGCGTGGTAAAGATTACCCCGGCCCACGATCCCAATGACTGGGATGTCGCCAAACGCCACGGGCTCCAGGTGCTTAACATACTCACCCCCGACGGAAAACTCAACGCCGCCGTTCCCGAAAAATACCGGGGCCTTGCCGTCGCCGGCGCTAGGGAAGCGGTACTCCGTGATCTTGAGGCCGGGGGCTTTTTTATCAAGGACGAACCAATCACCCACGCCGTAGGCCACTGTTACCGCTGCCATACGGTGATAGAGCCCTTCCTTTCGGAACAGTGGTTTGTCAGGATGAAACCTCTGGCGGACAAGGCCCTGGCCGCTTGGGAACGGGGGGAACTTGTGTTCTATCCCCGTAAATGGGAAAACACCTATCAGTACTGGCTCCGTAATATACGGGACTGGTGCGTGAGCCGTCAGCTCTGGTGGGGCCACCGCATCCCCGTCTGGTACTGCCTCGACTGCGGCAAAGCCACGGTCTCCAGGAAAGACCCGCCGGCCTGTTCCCACTGCGGTTCAAAACATATTGAACAGGACCCCGACGTGCTTGACACCTGGTTCTCAAGCTGGCTCTGGCCCTTCAGCACCCTGGGCTGGGAGAAACTCAACGGCATGACAGAAGACCTGGCCCGCTTTTATCCGACCAGCGCCCTGGTTACCGCCTATGACATCATCTTCTTCTGGGTAGCCCGGATGGTTATGGCGGGCCTTGAGTTTACCGGGCAGGTGCCGTTCAGGGACATCTACCTGCACGGACTTTTGCGGGACAAACAGGGCCGCAAGATGAGCAAGAGCCTCGGCAACGGCCTTGATCCCCTGGAACTGGTTGACGAGTACGGCGCCGACGCCCTCAAATTTACCCTTGCCTTCCTCTGCGCCCAGGGCCAGGACCTTCTCGTGGATAAGGAGTCTTTCAGGCTGGGTTCCAAATTCGCCAATAAGGTCTGGAACGCGAGCCGTTACATACTCATGAATCTTGAAGGCAGGACCCTCACGGAAAATCCGGCCCTGCTTCCTCTCGACAGGTGGATTTATTCCCGGCTCAACGAAGCGGCAAAAAACATGGAAGCGGCTTTTCTTTCCTACCGCTACAATGACGCGGCCCAGACAGGCTACGAATATTTCTGGAATGATTTCTGCGACTGGTATGTGGAGGCCACCAAACTTTCCATGAGGGAAGGAGATTCAGGAGAAAAGGACAGGACCACCACGGTGCTTCTTGACGCACTCTCCCGGTCCCTCGCCCTCCTGCATCCCCTGCTTCCCTTTATCACCGAGGAAATATACGGCAAGCTGCCCACTTCGTCAGGACTTTTAATCAACGCCTCCTATCCCTCATACACCGAAGGCGGAACCGACAGGGAAGCCCTCGAGGAATTCGGCTTTTTCCAGGAACTGGTGCGCGCGGTCCGCACCCTGAGAAGCGAGTGTACCATAAGCCCGGACAGAAAACTCCGTGTCCTCGTGCGCGCCAAAGAAGAGCGGCGGGCCGCACTTCTTGCCAACGGGGAACTGGTCAAACTCCTTGCCGGCATAGGCGTTCTTGAAGATGAAGAGCCGGCAGAAGGCGGGGCGAGGCCGCAAGGTTCCATAGGGCTTGTGGGAGAAGGCTTTGAAGCCTTTGTGTATATCGCCGAAGTAGCGGACCTGCTCTTCCTCAAAAATAAATTCACAAAAGAAATAGAGAAGGACAGAAAATTTATTTCCTCGCTGGAGCAAAAGCTCTCAAACGAGGCGTTTATAAAGAAGGCCCCGCCCGAACTCGTTGAGGGCGAAAGGAAAAAACTGGCGGAAGCGCGGACGCGTACCGGCAAGATAGAAGCCTATATCCGGGATATGGCGTAAAGACAGTCTGGGCGGAATCGCAAGGAGAGGCAGGCAGTGACCACTGATGAGATGCTCATTCTCAAAGGAACCCATCTCGCGCCCTATATGCAGCTTGCCACAGCCCTCATCGGCAAAGTCCGCGAAGGCGGCGGCAACATGTTCAGGCACCAGCTTGACACCATGGCGACGCTCATAGACTACGGATATATAGACTCGGTACTGCTCAAAGCCGCGGTGGTCCATGATCTAATTGAAGATGTTCCTGACTTTAACCACAACCTGCTGTTATCCATTGACTACGAAAGCCACGCCGTATATGACCTTGTGCTGGAAGTAACCAGGCTCCCCCTGGAGACCAAGGCCGAATTTCTCACCCGCATACTCAGGACAGGAACCCATTCGGCAAAAGTGCTTAAAGTAGCCGACCGCATCTCCAACATGATAGACCTGGGCTTTGTCCTTGATACCGGCTTTATAAGCCGTTATACCGAAGAAACAAAGCGTTATGTGTTCCCCATTGCCGATGAAGTTGACCAGGCCATGCTCGCCGAACTTAAAGCCCTGGT
>JAISCK010000177.1 GCA_031265635.1 Spirochaetaceae bacterium | reverse complement strand
CTTGCCCAGGACTGGTTTGGCGCGGGCAGGATGAGAACCCTCAAGGTATATGTTGAAGACGCAAGCGCCAGGGCCGCCCTGGTCTGTTTTAACCGGCCCTTTCTCGAAAAGCAGCTTGTACCGGGAAGGCGCTGCCGTCTCTGGGGCCGCTTCATGTATAAGTACGGCGAAATACAGTCCACCGCTTTTGAGCTTGAATTCCTTCCGGAAGAGGAAGGAGTTCCGCCGGGGACAGACGGCGTTCCGAGAGGCGCTCCGGCGGACGGCCAAACAATGCCGGGACCCCCATTAGACGTAAGCCCTCCTGCCGGAACGCCTCTTCCGGCGGTAAAGAATTTTGGCCGCATACTGCCCATATATCCCCTGAGCAAGGACCTTACCCAGAACCTCCTCCGCCGTTTTATGGGGCGCGCCCTGGAACAGTACGCCTCCTGTCTTGAGAACGAACTCCCCCTGCCGGTGCTGGAAAAGGAAGCCCTGCTTCCCAAGGCCCAGGCGCTGCGGGCCATACATTTTCCTCCTGATATGGACACCCTTGAACAGGCGAAAAAAACCCTCATCTATGAGGAACTCTTTTACCTCGAACTCATGGTAGGAAGGCGGGCCATGGAAAGGCGCAACGCCGCTGCCAGGGTGATTCCGCCAAAGGCCGTAGCTTCCCTCCAGCAGCTTCTGCTTGACCGGCTTCCCTTCAACCTTACCCAGGGGCAGAAGGACGCGGTGGCGGAACTGAACCGGGACATGGACAGCCCCTATCCCATGGCCCGGCTCCTCCAGGGAGAAGTGGGTTCAGGCAAAACCCTGGTGTCCTTTATGGCCGCCCTTAAAGCCGTTGAACGGGGAGGCCAGGCGGTGATCATGGCCCCCACCGAACTCCTTGCCAGACAGCACGCCGAAAACGCCGCAAAGCTCCTTGAACCCCTGGGCCTGCGCATAGCCTTTTTGACCGGAAACGTCAAGGCCGGAGGCCGGGGAAGCCTCCTTAAAGCCCTTGCCTCAGGCGAACTTGACATAACCGTGGGAACCCACGCCCTCTTTTCAAAAGATGTACTCTACAAAAACCTCGGCCTTGTGGTAGTGGACGAACAGCACCGCTTCGGCGTGCTGCAGCGCCAGGCCATCATGGCCAAGGGAAACCACCCCGACCTGCTTATGATGAGCGCCACCCCCATACCGCGAACCCTGGCCCTCACCGTATTCGGCGACCTTGACGTGTCGGTGATACGGGATCTTCCTCCGGGAAGAAAGCCGGTGCGGACCCATCTGGCAAAACAATCCAGCGAAGACCGGGTGTACGAATTTATCAGGGGCGAACTTGCCAAAGGCAGACAGGCGTACTTTGTCTATCCCCTGATCGAAGCCGATGCGGAGAAGGACCTCAAAGACGCCGAGACAATGGCCCGCCGCCTGGCTGAAAAAGTGTTTCCCGGCTACCGCGCCGCCCTGGTCCATTCACGGCTTGACGAAGAAGAAAAGCGGAACACCATGGAACTTTTCAGGAGCGGCGACGTGCGCATACTCGTGGCCACCAGCGTTGTGGAAGTAGGCGTCGATGTCCCCAACGCCACCTGCATGACCGTTGAACACGCCGAGCGCTTCGGCCTCTCCGCTCTGCACCAGCTCCGGGGCAGGGTAGGCCGGGGCGCCGAACAGTCCTACTGCTTTCTTGTGTATTCCGATGAACTTACCGACGATGGAAAAACCAGGCTCAAGGTGATGCTTGAGAATCAGGACGGCTTTGTCATAGCCGAGGAAGACCTCAAGCTCCGGGGCCCCGGCCAGATCATCGGCATAGAACAGTCCGGCTACCTCGACCTGGCCCTTGCCAACCCCGTGCGCGACCAGGCCCTCCTCGAAAGGGCCCGCGAAGCGGCCTTCGCCGTACTCAGAGAAGACCCCCTCTTTGGCCGCCCGGAAAACCAGGTCATAGCCGGAGTCCTCCGCCGCGCCCCGCCCTTTTCAGAACTGGCATTGTAAACTGAATCGAAGAATTTTACTAATCCCTGACCATGTCCAGGGCGCTTGTGAGGTCCTCTGTTATGGGGAAGTAGCCCAGGAGCTTGGTAAGCTGCATTGCCTTTTTGACCGCCCCGTGAACCTGGGCTATGGCGAGTTTCATGTTTGCCCGTTTTGATGTTGAACAGATAAAAATCAGCGTTCCAATGCCCGATGAATCTATATATTCGACAGCTTCAAAATTAAGAATGAGGCGCTCTACTTTTTTTTCGAGCATCTTCATAAATACCTTGCGCAATTCCGTGGAATTATATAAATCCATGTCCCCCTGGGCATCGATGATATAGGTACTTTCCATCCTGCGGATTTTTAAGTCCATGTTGCCAGTATACCGGGGCTTTTTTTAAATGTCAATTTGGCCCTGTTACCGTTTGAAACCGCCTTCCCGCAAAATCATAGAGCCGATAAAAAATAAGCTATATTGAAGCAAGGTTACTTGACAATAGTTTGTTTTTTTTATATCAAGTTAGCTAGTGCTAACTATATTAGCATCAGCTAACTTGAGCGTTAAGGAGGCGCTTTTACAATGCCGGATAAAATTTTGATAATTATGCTTAAAAACGGTGTACTTGGCACGGTTTTTGCTCTCTCTCTCTCTCTCTCTTGCCTTTTAATACTTCTTCATTCTCTTTCTAATTTTCAATCGAGGCTGTTCCAAAACTTCAGTTTTTGGAACAGCTTCCTTGATGTAACGGGAAAAACCGGGCTGTTGACCGGTTTTTCCAAGAGCTTGTCCAAAACCAACCGGGTTTTGGAACAAGCTCAATCTTCTTTTTTTCTCCGGAGACGTTTCCAAAAGATTCTTTTTCTGTGCGCCGCCCAGGCGGTAGTTTGCGGCGCTGTTTTCGCCCAGGAACCTGTTCAGGAGCCTGATGACGGGACCGTACACATGCTCGAGGACATAACGGTTACGGGCACCAGGGGCGAAAAGCGGCTCAAAGACAGCCCTGTCGTTACCGAGGTCATAACGGCGGACGAAATCGAAAATTCCAGCGCGGTTACGGTAACTGAAAT
>JAISCK010000023.1 GCA_031265635.1 Spirochaetaceae bacterium | reverse complement strand
AAAAGGGCTTTGCCATAACGGCCTGTCTCTGTTATACTCTGCGGAAGAATACGGCGGCCGGGCCGCTTTGTAAAGAGGGTGTCATGTCAGATCAGGCAGAATATCAGGGTAAGGCAACTATGGAAAAAATCACGTCTCTGGCAAAGAGGCGCGGTTTTGTGTTTCAATCTTCCGAAATTTACGGGGGCCAGAACGGGGCCTGGGATTACGGACCCCTGGGCGTTGAGCTTAAAAACCGCATAGCCGGGGCGTGGTGGAAGGAGATGACCCAGCTCCACGACGATATTGCGGGTCTTGACGCCGCCATACTCATGCACCCGAGAACCTGGGAAGCATCGGGCCATGTAGAAAATTTTACCGACCCATTAGTGGACTGCAAGCAGTGCAAGTCCCGGTTCAGGGCGGACCAGATTCCTCCTGAAAATCTCGCGGCAAAAAAATGCCCGGATTGCGGCGGGGAGCTTACCGACACGAGAAAATTCAACCTTATGTTCAAAACCCATATCGGGCCCGCCGAGGACAGCGCCAGCGTCATATATCTCAGGCCCGAAACGGCCCAGGGCATCTATGTAAACTACAAAAACATCATCCAGTCAAACCGCATGAAGATTCCCTTTGGCATAGCACAGATTGGCAAGGCGTTCAGAAACGAGATTGTTACCAAAAATTTTATCTTCCGTACCTGTGAGTTTGAACAAATGGAAATGCAGTATTTTGTAAAGCCCGGAAGCGATGTCCAATGGTTTGATGAATGGCGCAAGCGGCGCTGGGCGTACTACGAAAAACTCGGCGTCAGAATGGAGAGCCTTCGCTGGCACCAGCACGGGCCCGGCGAGCTTGCCCATTACGCGAAAGACGCCTATGACATCGAGTATCTCTTCCCCATGGGATGGAGGGAGCTTGAAGGGGTTCACAACAGGGGCAATTACGACCTTACCCGGCACAGCGAATATTCAGGGAAGGACCTTCAATATATCGACCAGGACAACAACAACGAGCGCTATTTACCCTGCATCATCGAGACTTCGGCGGGTCTTACCCGCAACCTCCTCATGATACTCTGCGATGCCTATGATGAGGAGCGTCTTGTTCCCGAAAAAAAGACAGACGGCTCCGAAGGAACCGGAACCGGGGGCTCAGCGGATGACTGGCGCACCGTACTCCGCTTTCACCCAAGCCTCGCGCCCATAACGGTCGCGGTGCTTCCCCTGATGAAGAAGGACGGCCTTGCCGAGCTTGCCCAGGACATCAGGCGGGAATTAAAAGAAGACTATACCACCGATTACGATCAGGCCGGAGCCATAGGCCGGCGCTACCGCAGGCAGGACGAGGCGGGAACGCCTTTCTGCGTAACCGTAGACTACGAGTCCAAGGAAAACGGAACCGTTACGCTTCGTTTCAGGGATTCAATGGAGCAGGTGCGGGTCAAGCGCGGAGATCTTGCCGCAAGGCTTAAAGAAGAAATCAAGAACTACAGGCGGCTTAACACATAACGGCGGGCGTTACCCGATTACTTTTTCTATAACCCGCAGGGCGTTGGCGCCGAGTATGCCGCGTATTTCGCAGGCGGTAAAACCCGCCGCGCTCATGCGCGTAACGAACTCTTCGAGCATCGCGTGGCTGGGGATAATGTCAAACCGTATCTTTTTTTCTTCTTCGCTGGCATAGGTATGTATACGGTCGCACTGATCAAGGCCAAGGCAGAGAGAGCCCGCGCCGATAAGGTTTTTTTCGTGGACCATGTGGGCAATGAGGGTATCCATTGTCGCGGTCCGCGGGTCCTTTGCCGCCAGGCGGCTGTAGCCGTTAATGCCGATAACGCCGCCTGAGCGCGCCACGGCTTCCAGTTGTTTGTCAGAAAGGTTCCTCGGTATGTCGGCAAGGGCGCGGGTGTTGGTGTGGCTCTCTATGACCGGAAAGCCTCCCTGTATGACGCTCCAGAAACCTCGTTCATTTGTGTGGCTCAGATCAATAAGCATGCCCAGGTCCCTGGCCAGCGCGATGAGCCTTTTGCCGTCGGAAGTAATGTCGTACCCGATATAGCCGGCATCCGCAAATTTACAGCCGTCGGCAGCCCAGTTTGAACGGCTCCAGCAGAGGCCGAGTACGCGCACTCCGAGGCGGTAAAAAACCCGCAGCAGTTCCACATTGCCCGCCATGGGTTCGGCGCCTTCAAAGGCAAGCATGACGGCGATTTTGTGTTCTTCTTTTGCCCGCCGTATATCATCTGCGTTCAGGGCCAGGAAAAAATCATCGCCGCATTCGGAAAGCTCGGCGTACAGGGCGCCTATCTGGGTCATCGCGTCCGTAAGGGGATCGACGCTTTCACCTTCAATATCATTAAAGAGCGAAGAAACAACGCAGGTAACGCCGCCTGCCCTGAACGACGCGAGGTAATCATCCCGCAGCACATGGGTACGTCCGGCGCGGCGTTTGGGGACCACATCACAGAGAAGGTCAAGATGGGTATCAATAACTATGGAACTTTGCAGCAGCTCTTTCGCGTTCATGGTTCCTCCCGGTGTTTATCTTTTTATCATAGTACGCTAGAATGAAACAAGATGCCGGACCGCTTTTTAAGAAGGACATTATGACAAAGAAACTTACCGTAGGCATACTCTTTGGCGGAAAATCAGCGGAACACGAAGTGTCGCTCCAGTCCGCGAAGAATGTTTTTGACGCCATAGACCGGAACAAGTACCGGCCCGTACTCATAGGCATAGACAAGACAGGCCGCTGGGTGCGGAGCGGCGAAGCGGATTTCCTCCTCAATGCCGATGACCCGAAACGCATCGCCCTGAATACGGCAAGCGAAGCCGTTGTCCTGGCCCCCGGTGGAGGCGGGCGCCTTGCCGGTCAAGGCGCGCGTCCCGCCAAAAGCGCGCCTTGTGCAGACGAAACAATCGACGTGGCGTTCCCCATACTCCACGGTCCCTTTGGCGAGGACGGGACGGTCCAGGGCCTCTTAAAACTTGCCGGGCTTCCCTTTGTCGGCGCGGGCGTACTCGGATCGGCGGCGGGCATGGACAAGGATGTAATGAAGCGCCTTCTCAGGGACGGCGGCGTCCCGATAGGCAAATTCATCGTCGCCAGGTCCCACGAAGCCTTTCCCGCTTTTGACAGGGTCGCGTCCGAAATCGGCCTTCCCTTTTTTGTAAAACCCGCCAATATGGGCTCTTCGGTGGGAGTAAGCAAGGTTCACAACAGCGACGAGTACCTCGTTTCGCTTAACAAAGCCTTTGAGTACGATGTCAAGATACTCCTTGAGGAATTCATTCCCGGAAGGGAGCTTGAATGTTCCGTGCTGGGAAACGAGGCGCCTCTGGCGTCGCTTCCCGGCGAGGTCAGGGCCACCCACGAATTCTACTCCTACGACGCCAAATACCTTGATGAAAACGGGGCGCTTCTCGACATACCGGCGAAAATCCACGAAGAAAAAATAAAGGAAATACAGGAACTTGCCGTAAAGACTTTTCAGGTGCTTGCCTGCGAGGGCCTTGGGAGAGTCGATTTTTTTATGAAGGCTGACGGCTCGGTTCTTGTCAACGAAATCAACACCATGCCCGGCTTTACCAAAATCAGCATGTACCCCAAACTCTGGGAAGCGTCGGGCCTCTCCTATACGGACCTTATAGACAGGCTCATCGAGCTGGCTGTTTCCCGTTTTCAAAAAGAAAAAAAACTCAAGACGGAGGCTTTTTCAAAATGACGCTGGTAGTATGCGATACCTATGAAGCAATGTCCCTGAAAGCCTGCGAGCTTGCCGCTGAGGCCATACCGCCCGGCCGGGAAAGCCTTATCAGTTTTCCCGGCGGCGACACCCCTGTAGGCATGGTCGCCTGCTTTGTCCGCATGGTCAACAGCGGCGGCGTGGATATTTCAGGGACCCGCTATGTTTCCCTTGATGAATGGGTGGGCCTCGGCAGTAACGACAAGGGCTCCTGCGGCTACTTTAACAAAACAAACCTGATTGACAGGCTCGACCGTCCCTTTCTTGATGTGCATATCATCAATGGCGCGGCGGAAAATATAGAAGAAGAACGGAAAGCCCTTGATTGTTACATTAGCCGCTATGGCCCTCTCGCGCTCAGCGTTCTTGGCATCGGTCTCAACGGCCATCTTGGCTTTAACGAAGACGGCGTTGATTTTAACCTTGACGCCCACATCATTCCCCTTTCGCCTACCACAAAAAAAGTCATGGGAAAATATTTTGAAAAGCAGCGTGATCTTACCAGGGGCATCACCCAGGGGCTCAGGCAGATTATGGCCGCCGGGCGGATACTGCTCATAGCCAGCGGAGCCAATAAAAGGGACATACTGGCCAGGGCCTTTCACGGCCCTGTTGACAGAAGCGTGCCGGCAAGCATACTCCAGAGGCACCCCAACTGTTTTGTGGTCTGCGATAAAGAAGCCGGCGCGGGGCTTTAGTATGGCCTGCAGGGTTTTTGCCGGTTTTGACGGTTTTGTTGACAGCATATACAGGCCCCTTAAAAAATCGGGGCCGGAAAAAGCCTCTTTCAAAACCATCGCCGAATTCGGCGGCTATATAACAGGCCAGGCCGGAAAAAACGCCAGCATAGAGCTTGAACTCATCCGGCGCCGCATGGGCGGCAATATGCCCAATTTTATCAGGGCAGCCTCGGCGTTAGGCGCAGAGTGTTTTTCTGTCGGCATGCTCTCGGACCATACAGGCGGCATTGATCCGGTTTTCTCGTCCCTGCCGGGAACAAAATATTCCTGGACCGGGGCAGGACAGGCAAGCGCCCTGGAATTTGACGACGGCAAAATCTTTCTTGCCCAGGGATGCGCGTGCGAAGGCGATCCCTGGGAAAGGATCACCGAAAAAGCCGGAGCCGCCCTGGAACGCATGATACGGGACGCGGATCTCATCGGCCTGGTCAACTGGAGCGAACTTGCCTTTGCCGACAGCCTCTGGCGGAGTTTCTTCCGGTACTGCGCGCGGACCCTCAAGAGCGAAAAAAACAAATTCCTCCTTATCGATTTTTGCGACATGGGAAGAAAAGGCGGCGGCGAAATAAAAAACATCCTTGCCCTTTCGGGGGAATTTTCGGCCCTCCGCCATACTATCGTAAGCCTTAATTATAACGAAGCCCTGGAAGCGGGAGCGGCCCTTGGCTTTAAGGCGGACAAAGAAGGGGACCTTGAAGCCCTGGCCGCCGTAATACGCGAAGCCTCTTCCGTACACGAAGCGGTCATCCATACCCGCGCCGAAGCGCTGTGCCTTTCGGACGCGGGCTGCTTCCGCGCCCCTGTGCGGACAGTCGAAAAGCCCCGCATCTCAACCGGCGCGGGCGATACCTTTAACGCTGCCTACGGGTTTGCCTCCGTCCTGGGCCTCGGTATCCGGGAAAGGCTTGACTA
>JAISCK010000236.1 GCA_031265635.1 Spirochaetaceae bacterium | reverse complement strand
CCGCTTCATGGCCCAGGGCCCTCCCCTTCATAAAGGGAAACGCCATAGTTTCGAGAATATGCACGTCCGAAGTACAGGGCGACACAATCACCGGCTTAATCACTATCTCTCCGGGTTCCTGCCTTGGTATGGGCAGATTATCCTTCCATATTATCTTTCCCCTGTCTTCAAGGATATAGGCTTTCATTGGTAGTTCACCTCCATCAGACTCATACGCCGGTATAGTTATGAGGTACTAACCATCAGGAATATATGCAGGGAAGCGGATATTTCGATCGGGGCTTTTTACCGCTATTTTACCGGGAAAGACGATTTATTGACTTCTTATGTTTCAGAATGTTTTGCGCTGTACCTTGAAAAAAAACAGGGCGCCGCCGATCTTTCAAACCCCCGGAACGCGATCATCAACAGGATGGTATATTTCGCGGATTATTTTCAATCGCTGGGACTGGAATTTGTTTCAAACTATCTTTCTCCCAAAAATCAATCGCTGAACATGATCAGCGTCAGAAATATGGAATCCCAAAAACAAGCGGTGGATTATTTTTTAATCCAATTTCAGGCTTTGCGGGAACAGGGCATGATCAGCGAACATTGTGATGTCCAGGAATTATTTGAAGAATTAAATGTTATAATATTTGGAACCAGGATATACCTTTGAACAGCTACAGCCGGGCGTTCCTTAAAAAGGGGTCCTGCACAGGACCCCGGAGAAAAGAATGGTCTTATTCTGATGTTATCTCGCCTTGCTTAAGGCGTCGTTGACAGCCTGAATGATGGCCCTGCTGGTTACCGTAGCGCCGGTAACCGTATCCACACTGGTATTGTTGGCGGCGATGATGGCGCGGGGTATGCCGGTGATTGCTTTGTCGCTTACCCCCACCGTCTCATGAACCATGAGAAAAGTGATATTGGTAATCCTGCTGTTCGCGTAAGTAACCTTGAGTACCAGATCAGTTCCCATGCCGGAACCCGCGCCGATGTATTCGTTGGGCCCCGCCGCAGCGGCGGCCTTGGCGATAAATTCTTCCAGCGTATCCGAGCGGAAGTCTATTTTATTGGAGGAAAGAAGCCTGGCGGACGAGACATCGCTCTTGGTCCGGGCGGCGTTGGCCCCGGCGGTACGGCCCGCGAAGAGGCATTCGCTCAAATTGCCGCCGCCATTGTAAATATCGGTATAGAATGAACCCAATTCACCGGCGCTGTAAAGGTGGGGAATGGGTTTGCCCCTCGGATCAAGGACCTCGCAGTTGGTGTTCCGCCTGGGCCCGCCCTGGGTATTGGTCAGGCTGGCCTTAACGGGGAAGGCATAGTAGGGTCCCTGGGCGGCCAGAGGTTTCAGGTATCGGGGATCGGTGTCGTATTCAAGGTCGACGCCGGTTCGGCAGTAACCGTTGTATTTGGTGATCTCCGCCTGAAGTCCCGCCGGGTCAATGCCGGTTTTTTGGGCCAGTTCCGAAATGGTATTGGCCCTGACTATCCAGCCCTTGGCGATTTCTTCTTCCATGCCCTGGCTCCAGGTGGGATAGGCCGGAGCCGCCAGCCGGGCGGTCTCGTCAAAGACGCACCAGGAGTTCCGGGGAACCAGGAGGCTGAACCAGGTTCCTCCCACTTCCACATGCCCGTGCCTGGGCGCTTCGGTCTCGTTGGTAAAGCGGCGGCCATTGCCTCCCACAATGATAACCGGCCCCGCGGCAAAACCCGTAAAATTGAGGGTCTTGCTTGCCGAGGCAAAATAGTAGTTCTGGGCTATGCCCGACTGGGGATTGATAAAGTTGACATCCGGCCCGGCAAGGGTACTCATGTGCCAGAGATCAGCGCCCACTTCCAGGGCCATGGTGATGCCGTCGCCGGTATTGTACCGGGCGGCCTTGGAGTAGGCGTCGTAGAGCTGGGCGTAATTTTCCAGCATGGCGTCGTTGTTTTCAAAGCCGCCGGTGGTTAAAACCACGCCGTTTATGGCCCTGACATTGTAGGTCCTGCCGCCGTGTTCCACTACCACCCCGTGGATGATTTTGGAAGCAGGGTCCTGAATCAGCCTGACTCCGGGGGTTTCGTACCAGACATCAATATTGTTCCGGCGGTCAAAAACCAGTCCCCGCAGGAACTTCCAGAACTGCGCCTGCCAGATAACCCCGTCCATAAAGGTTGTTTGTATCGCCTCGTTCCCGCCGGGAAGTTCAGGGTATTCTATCAAAGGAAATATCCCAAGCCGGCTGGCGGATACGCCCATTTTTTCAAACCAGTCCCAGTGCCCCAGGGCTCCGTCAACGATGAATTCTATCATCTCGTCGGTCTGGTTGCCGTATTCGCCCCTCATGGCCTTGTAGTAGGTGATGGCGTTTTCCCGCTGCCCCTTCTTGGGCATCATCACCAACTGGGCAGCGTAACGGGTATTGCCGCCTTCTTCGCCCAGGGGCGCTTTTTCCAGAAGCAGAACCTTTGCGCCGTTATCCGCCGCCGTAACGGCAGTCGCCGCCCCGGCGCCGCCAAAGCCTACAACCACCACATCGTATTCCGCGTCCCAGGATACCGTGGCGGGAAAGTCCCCGCCCGCCGCCCTCCCGGCGGAACCTGAAGCCGCGCCTGAAGCGCAGGCGGCGGCAAGGGCCAGAACCAGGGGCAGCAGCATCCATGCCCTGAATTTCTTTGTCATAACGATCCTCCTCAACCTTGATAGATTGTCAAACCTGTTTACAAAACACGTCCGGGAATCAGTATAAGGCATCTTTTTGGAATGTCAAGAAATTTTTGTTCCTCATACGAACACCCCATTTCCCTCGCGGCTTTTGACCACAAAAAGCGATCAAAGGATGAATTTCGTAACCATATAATACCACTAGTAGCAATATACTAATATCGTTTTGAAAAGGAGTCAAGTAGTCGGGTAGAATTTTTTTATGAAAGAAGCAGAATTGCGCCGGATTTTGAGTTTCAATATTAAGCATTACCGTGGTCTTAGGGGCTGGTCGCAAGTGAAATTAGCGGAAGCGATTGATATTTCCACCAATTTTCTGGCTGATATTGAAACCGGAAAGAGCTGGGTATCGTCTTTGACGCTGGTAAAACTGGCAAATTGCTTCAAAATTGAAGTTTATGAGCTTTTCAGACCCAGAAATGCCCCGACTGATGAGGTAAAACAGGCTGTAAAAAGCCTTGTAAATGATATTTCAGTTACTTTTGAACATTCTTTAGACCGGGTTTCCAAAAAGTACCTTACCTGATTATATTTGTCTCATGTTTCGCAAGGGAGTTTCTGTATGGAAAGGAAAACCAGGCCGCTCAACAAAAAACAGCTCCGGTCCCAGGCCACACTGGAAACCCTGAGGGCTGTGGTAGACAAACTTGTCAAAGAACTGGGTTTTGAAAAGATGCACATCAGGGATATATGCCGGGAGGCCGGCATTACCCCCGGAACTTTTTACCACTATTTTTCTTCCAAGGATGACATACTTTTTGACCGGTACCACCGCGCCAATGCCTTCTTTAACAAGCTGTATGACATAAGGCTTAAAAAAATGCACGAAATTGACGCCTTAAAACTCTTTCTCAAAGAGTTCATAAAATGGGAAAGAAAGCGGGTTATCGGCGTGTTGATTCCTTTTCAGCGGGCAAGACTTTTGTATCATGCCCAGTGGGCAGAGCGGGAAAGGGCGGCGACGCCCGATATTCTTCTTGCGTTGTTTAAGGCCGGCCTTGAAGGGGGAACGATAAAACCGGGCTTTTCTCCCCAGCAATTGTCCGGTTTCTTTGTCTGCTTTTTTGACGGGATGGTTATAAACCAGTGCTATTCCCAGGGGAAATCCCTGGTGCGGCCCGATTCTCTGGAGCCTCTTGTTCAGTGGCTGGAAAGTCTCAGGGTCCGGGAAACGCCCCGGTCTGTTGCACAATGAAAACAAAGGCATGGCAGGCCCTGCGGGTCGCGGTAAAGGAATACAGGGATTATGTCGCGGATCTTGACAGGAGGCTTCCGGCCCTGAAGGGCCTGACCCAGGCCCTGGTCGATGGGCGTGGGGGGCCCGCCTACACCGTGGAACATCCTGTGCTCTACAACGGCGCGCTGGATGAGCTTGAAGGCGGCTCCGGTATACGGCTCATCCTTGTGGGGGATAATCCCGGCCGCAGGGAGCAGGAACAGGGCCGTTACCTCGTGGGGCCTTCGGGAAAAATAGCCGAATCATTTTTCAGAAAGCACCCGGAGCTGGGCATAGATTTTCGCCTCGACGTGATAATTCTCAACAAGACGCCTGTACACACACCCCGCACCGCCGAACTCCGGGAGCTTGGCCGTTCCGGCGGGCTTGAACAGGTCCTGGCCGAATCCCAGCGCTTTATGGCAAACATCATTCATCGCTTTCATACGGCGCTGGCGCCTCTTCCGGTCTGGATCATAGGGTATTCCGAAATGAAGAAGGGCGGCATTTTCGAGGTCTTTACCGAATCCCTTAAATCGTTATACGCAAAAAGCCCCGCGAGAAAAAAAGAACTTTTTCTGTTTCGCCATTTTTCGATGAACCAGTTTACCATTGATCTCAAGCGGCAGGCAAAGGGAAAAGAGGGGACCGCCGCCGCCCTGGACCGCATAGGGGCGGCCTACCGGAACAGGGTATTCGGCTGGTAATAGTGCTTTAGGCGGGTTTTGCCGTTTTCATTACCCGCATGGCGTTGAGTACGGCGATAAGGGCAACGCCTACGTCCCCAAACACCGCTTCCCACATGGTAGCTATACCCAGCGCGCCCAGTACAAGGATAACGCCCTTGACCGACAGGGCAAAAATGATGTTCTGCCAGACTATATTCCGGGTCCTCCGGGCAATGCGGATCGCGCCGGTGATTTTTGAGGGTTCATCGGTCATCAGTACCACGTCCGCCGCCTCAATGGCCGCGTCTGAACCAACGCCGCCCATGGCGATACCCACGTCGCTGCGGGCCAGCACCGGCGCGTCGTTGATGCCGTCCCCCACAAAGACCAGTTTACCAGGGCCTGACTTGTTCTGTTCCAGCTTTTCAAGGTACGCGACTTTCTGGTGGGGGAGGAGTTCGGCATACACCGTATCAAGGCCGATCTGCCGCGCTATATGCTCTCCCACGGCCTTGCTGTCGCCGGTGAGCATGGCAATATGCTTTACCCCCATGTCCCGCAGTTCCCCGACCGCCCGTTTGCTGTCGGCTTTCAGCTCGTCGGCAATAACAATGTATCCGGCATAGCTTCCGTTAAGCGCAAGGTATACCGTGGTTCCCGCTTCCCCTTCGGGGATGGCGATATTCGCGGACGCGAACAGTTTTGCGTTCCCCGCCAGCACCTGATCGTCCCCGACGCGGACCGAGACGCCCTTTCCGGCAATTTCCTCATACCCGCCTATGATTCCGTTGTCGATTTCCCTGCCGTAGGCGTTCCTGATTGAAAGGGCTATGGGGTGATTGGAGGCGGATTCAGCATGGGCGGCGTAGTGGAGCAGCTTTTCTTCCGTGAGGTCCCCAGCCGGGACTATCCTCGTTACGCTGAACACTCCCCTGGTCAGGGTTCCTGTCTTGTCAAATACCACGGTGTCCACATTGGTAAGGGCTTCGAGGTAGTTGCTCCCTTTGATAAGGATGCCGTTCCGTGAAGCGCCGCCTATACCGCCGAAGAAACTCAAGGGTATGGAGATGACCAGGGCGCAGGGGCAGGACACCACGAGGAATACCAGCGCCCGGCTGCCCCATTCGGCAAAGGTCGCGCCGGGGACAAGGAGGGGCGGGAACACGGCCAGGGCGGCGGCAATGAACACCACTACAGGGGTATAGTACCTGGCGAATTTAGTGATGAAATTTTCGGTAACGGACTTTTTGCTCCCGGCGTTCTGCACCAGATTGAGTATCTTTGAAACCGTGGATTCCCCAAAGACCTTGCTTACCTCAATAGTGAGCAGCCCGCTTTTGTTGATGGAGCCTGAAAGAACGGCGCTGCCCGGCTCTACATCACGGGGCAGGGATTCGCCTGAGAGGGCCGACGTGTCCAGGGCGGAAAACCCGTCCAGCACCACGCCGTCCAGGGGGATTTTTTCGCCCGGCTTTACCACGATATGGTCCCCGGCGCGCACGGTTTCCGGGGACACCCGCTCAAGACCGGCGGCGGTTTTGAGGTTGGCGTAATCGGGCCTGATGTCCATGAGGGCGGATATGGACCGGCGGGAATGTCCCACCGCGTAATCCTGAAAAGC
>JAISCK010000212.1 GCA_031265635.1 Spirochaetaceae bacterium | reverse complement strand
GGGAAAACAGGAATCATGCGTTCCTCAAGCCAGTTTACCGCCTGTTCCGGTTCCATGCCCCAGTTGGTGGGGCACTGGGAAAGAATTTCCACTATGGTTGAACCGGTTCCGGCAAGCTGGGCTTCGAAAGCCTTCTTTATATATTGCCTTGTTTTGCGTACATTGGCGGCGTTGTTTACCGCGCCTCTGGCAATGTACCTGGTTCCTTCAAGCTGGGCGAGAAGTTCGGCCACCTTGATGGGATAGCCCATGCCGCTTGTTCCGGGGTCCCTGCCAAAGGGGGCGGTAACGGCTTTTTGGCCGACTAGGGTGGTGGGGGCCATCTGGCCTCCGGTCATGCCGTAGATGGCGTTGTTTACGAAGATCGTGGTGAATCGCTCGCCCCTGTTGGCGGCGTGTATCATTTCGGCGGTTCCTATGGCGGCCATGTCGCCGTCGCCCTGATAGCATATAACGAGGTGATCGGGCAATACGCGCTTGACCGCCGTGGCGGCTGCGGGGGTACGGCCGTGGGCAGGCTGTACAGAATCAAATTCAAAATAAAGATCCGCCCAGATGGCGCAGCCTACGGGGTTTGTGATGATGGCCCTTTCCCTTTGGCCCAGTTCGTCAATGATTTCGGTAATAATCCGGTGTATCACCCCGTGGCCGCAGCCGCCGCAGTATTTGGTGGAAATTTTTTTAAGGCTTTCCGGGTAGCCGTATAGTTTCTTCACGCTGTTACGCCCCCAATATCTTTTTGGCCCTGGCGAAAATTTCTTCTTCGGTGGGGAGGGTTCCTCCCGAATGGCCGAGGAGATGCACCGCCGGACATTTGCCCCCGCCTGAGGCTTCGAAAACCGAGAGCTTTACATCCTCGACAAGCTGGCCAAAGCTCAGTTCCACGGTGAGTATGGGCCTGCCTGACGCGGCGACGCGGCCCAGGGCCTTGGCGGGGAAAGGCCAGAGGGTGACGGGCCTGAAGATGCCCAGCTTGATGCCCTCGCTGGCGGCAAGTTTCTTTGCCCCCAGGGCTATGCGCGCGGCTGTTCCGTAGGCGACAAGAATCAGGTCGCCGTCCTCGTCAGCCGATTCATAGCGGCATTCCCTGTCCGTTATTCCGGCATAGCGTTCTTCCCGGGCCAGGTTGAGTTTTTCAAGAATCTCCGGGGTCAGCTCAAGGGAACTGATGTGCCGAGGGCTTTTGTCCCCTCGTTCCCGCATGCGGCCCACGGTCCAGTCCCGTTTGGGGAGTTCATCAAGGCGGCGCTCCGGGGGAAGTATGACCCCTTCCATCATCTGGCCTATCATGCCGTCGGCCATAACCATGACCGGTACGCGGTACTGGTCGGCAAGGTCAAAGGCCAGATAGGTGAGGTCGGCACATTCCTGAACGCTCTTGGGAGCCAGCACAATGGTACGGTAATCGCCGTGGCCCCCGCCCCTGGTAGCCTGAAAATAATCTCCCTGATAGGGGGCAATGTTTCCCAGCCCCGGACCCCCGCGGACCATGTTCACCACAACCAGGGGAAGGTCCGCGCCCGCGGCATAGGAGATGCCTTCCTGCTTGAGGCTTATGCCGGGGCTTGAAGAACTGGTCATTGCCCTGGCTCCGGCGGCGGAAGCGCCGTAGACCATGTTGATGGCCGCCACTTCGCTTTCAGATTGAATGAAGATGCGGTTCTTTTCGAGCATATGTTTTGCCATATAGGCAATAATCTCGTTCTGGGGTGTTATGGGATAGCCGAAATAGGCGGTACAGCCCGCCCTGATGGCCGCTTCGGCGATAGCCTCGTTCCCTTTCATCAAAATTTTTTCGTCGCTATTCATACTTAAATTTCCCATACCTCGATACATACATCGGGGCATACCTGGTAACAGTTTCCGCAGGCAATACATTTCTCAGGCGTTACTGCCTTGACCGGATAGGAACCCTGCGCGTTTATTTCAGTATCCCCGGCGAGAACCTTAACCGGACAGGAACGGACACAAAGATAGCAACCCTTGCACAGTTCCCGGTCTATAATTACTTTTCCCTGTTTGGCCATGGGGCCTTGCTCCAGAAATTAAGATACATAAAGCCCAAAACCACTGGGGCTGGGCTTTCCGGCCAGTATAGCAAGTTTGAGTGTTGTGCGCAATAGCTTATACTTATAAGTATGAAAAACATATACACATACAATCCTGCCCCGCGATCCTGGCAGTTCCTCTCCGGAACCGGCATCAAGATTGCCGGCATCGTCCTCATGACCCTGGACCATCTGCACCAAATGTTCATCGCCCAGGGAGCGCCTTATTGGCTGAACTGGTTTGGCCGCCCGGTGGCGGCGATGTTCCTCTTTCTCTGCGCCGAAGGTTTCACGTATACCAGAAGCAGAAAACGCTACATGCTGCGGTTTCTGGGAGGCTTCCTTTTTATGGCCGCCATGAACCAGTTGCTGTCCGCTATTATGTTCATGGAACACGTAGCCCTTATCAACAATATTTTCGGCACCCTTTTTATGGCCGCCTATTATATGTGGGTCATCGACTGCTTCCGGGGAGGGTTTAAGGAAAAGCGTCCTGCCAAAATCCTCTCCGCCTCGGGAGCTTTTCTTCTCCCCCTTGTTGTAAGCCTTGTCATGTTCCTGGTCCTGCAAAGCGGGAATCATAGCGCCGTCATGTTCCTCTTTTTTATTCCCAGTCCCCTTTTTGTTGAAGGCGGCCTTGTGCTGGTCTTTATGGGGGCGGCCTTCTATTTACTGCGGAAATCCCGGCTTGCCCAGGCCGCTCTGGTGCTGGTCATAAGCGCCCTCTCCTGGTATTCCGCACGGGGCAGCGTTGGGGACTTCGAGTGGCTCATAGTTTTTGCCGTTATTCCTCTGCTCCTTTACAACGGAAAACGGGGAAAGGGCGGCGGAAAATACTTTTTCTATATCTATTACCCCACCCATGTCTACCTGTTGTATTGCATCGCATGGGTTCTGTCCTAAACCGCCGCTGAACAGGCCGGTACCCGGTATACCGGCCTTCTTCCGGCCAAAGTAAGATTTTTTTCGGTCCGGGGGCATTTTTTTCCGCGCAAGGGCTTGACATAAATGATTCTATGTATAGAATCATTTGCGGATACCAAAACTGG
>JAISCK010000209.1 GCA_031265635.1 Spirochaetaceae bacterium | reverse complement strand
TTATGAAGAAAGTGCTTGTTGTTTTCGTTCTGCTTGCCGCTTTTTCCGCGGGGGCCTTTGCCCAGCTTGTTCTAAACGGTGAATTTTATACCGGCCTTGAGGTGTACATACCCCGGAATTATAGTTCGCATGAGACTATCAGGATGAATCATGTTGATCACCATAAACCCGAAGGTACGACGCTGTTCAATGTAACCGGTACCTATACCAGGGACAGTTTCGGCCTTAAACTGGATACGGATTTCAGGGACGCGGCCGCCAACTTTTATACCCTCAACGGCGCGTACGGATGGGCGAGTTTTTTTGACAGCCAGATTCGCGTTTCCATGGGCAAGATAAGCGACGGTGTCTGGGTTACCAGCCTTGAGAATGAATATGTCCTTGACGAGCTTAGGGGTTTCAGGGTGGAATTAAAACCCCAATTCATAGAGGGCCTTAATGTAGGCGCGGCTTTTCGCGCCGGGGAATCCACCGCCCCTGATTTTGACGGCGAAGAGTTTGGTTACGGCATGGTTCTCGGCGCGAGTTATATCACGCCGGTATTCAACGCCGTGGCCGCCTATGACCGCAGCGGGAGCGGGACGGTGATCGGCGGCATTAACTACACCGGGATCTACAATCTCACCGATGCGGGGATAGAGATACGGTACGGTGAATTTGCCGACTGGGAGACGATAGGGTATTTTACCATTGACGAAAAAATCGGCTACCGGGTTATGCGGCCCTTGACCGTATCGTTACGCGCCGCCCAGACTGTTTACGGCGATTCGAAAAAAGACGCCGCGCTGCTCTTTAATCCCGAGGTCGCCTACAGGCTTACGCCTACCCTGACCGCCGGTCTGGAAGCCGAACTTGACAGCCCCGATTATTTTACGACGGCAAACCTGGCCGTTGTTCCCTATGTTGATATAGCCCTGCCGGGCGCCGCGTATATTTTCTTTCAATATAAAATGAGCCTTATTGATATGAAAGACCCCGATCACAGCATCGGAGTCGGTCTGACTGTTAAAGCCTTCTAGAACTTGTTTTTGCTCCCCGCTGCTTCTTGCGGAGCGGCAGGGAGCCTCTTATAGTAAGCAAACCTACCGCGATGTATCCACGCCTCTTTTTCCGCACTGGTCATAGATGACGCAGCGGGAACAGTAGGGGCTTACGGGCCTGCAGAGTTTCTGGCCGTACAGTACCAAAAGGGGATTTATGGGTTTCCAGTATTTTTTGGGGAGCAGCGCCCGCAGGCACATTTCCGTTTCTTCCGGGGTTTTTGTTGTTACCCAGCCGTTGCGGTTACTGATGCGGTGTACATGGATGTCAACGCAGAGACCTTCCTTGTTAAAGGCTTCGGTCAGGACAAGGTTGGCTGTTTTTCTGCCTACGCCGGGCAGGGCAAGAAGCGTTTCCATATCGGACGGGACCTTTCCGTCATACTTGTCCATCAGGATGGCGGCTATTTTTTTAAGGTTTGCCGCCTTGGTCCGGTAGAATCCCGCCGGATAGATGAGCTTGGCTATGCTCTTTTCGTCAAGGGCAAGAAGCTGCCGGGGGCCGGGGGCCTTTTTCAGAAGGGCGCGGGAACTCAGCATGGTAACTTCGTCTTTTGTTCTCAGGCTTATGATGGTCGAGGCAAGCACTGCCCAGGGGTCCTGGTTAAAGACTTCGGCCACGGTACTTACCGAGGGAGGGCCGAAAGCCCCGCTCTGGTTTCCGGCGTCTGCTTTTTGCGGTTCCTTCCGCCACGCTTTAAGGGAACGGAAAATCTTTTCCCAGTCAGGGCCTTGTTTTGATTTGTTGCGAGGGGCCGGCCGCGGCGGGGTTGTTGAGCCTGCCGTTCCCCTGGTCCCGGACGGTTTTTTCATGCGCTGTCCTTTGGCGTATCTGTCCTTTCAAGGAGGCATACGGCCAGGGCTTCTACGGCCTCGCCTGATCCGACGGGGCCGAGTCCTTCGCTGGTTTTTCCCTTGACAAATACCGCGCCGGTCTCGACGCCGAGGGCCGAAGAGAGGGACGCGCGTATCGCTTCCCTGTAGGGAAGCAGTTTGGGCTTTTCCGCGCTGACAACGCAGTCAAGGTTTACAAGACGCCAGCCTTCTTCCCGTACTTTTTGCCAGGCGCCTTTGAGGAGTTCAAGGGAATCGGCGTCCTTCCACTCCGGGGCGGAAGGGGGAAAGAGTTCGCCTATGTCGGCGAGGGCCGCCGCGCCGAGCAGGGCGTCGGTTATCGCGTGGGCAAGAACATCGCCGTCAGAGTGGCCCAGTTCGCCCTTGTCGGAGGGAAGCTCAACCCCGCCGAGCAAAAAACGCCTGCCTTGAGCCATGCGGTGAAGGTCCCTGCCCAGTCCTATGCGGATCACTGTTCAGCCTCCTTCCAAATCTTCGGGAAAGGTGATTTTTTTGTTGGCCCTTTCTCCCGGAACACCGGCGACCTTCCCGATGAATTCTCCCCACACCTCCGCGTCATCGGTGTATTCAAAGCCTTCCTGTTCTTTTTTCGCGGCAAGTTCGTGGGCCCTGAGTATGTCAGGAAAGAGAAACCCCTGGGGGGTCTGGGCCACGGCAACCGAGGCCCGGTGTAAATGGCGGATCACAAAGCCCGAACTGTCTATTTCTTTGGGGGTTTCATGGAAGGGAAGCAGGGGCAGCGCCGCGCCGCATCTGAGGACAGCGTTGATGACGCTCCTTATGAGTTTTTCGCTGACCCAGGGGCGCGCGCCGTCATGGATAAGCACCTGGGCGGGGTTGTGGCGTTTGAGAAACTCAAGGGCCAGATGCACCGAGGCGCGGCGTGTGGGGCCGCCGTTTACCAGATAAACAGGCGCCTTTTCGCCGCCTGAGAGGACTTCGCCCAGGGCGGCCCTTGCCTCGGCTTCTTCGGCAAGAGAACCGGGAGGAATGGCTATGACAATAAGACCTATTTCGGGAAGACCGGCAAAGGCGGAAACCACGGCCCCAAGCACGGTAACGGGGTTTTTTTCCCCGTCAAAGGCGCCGGGAAGGATTTGGTATTCCTTTTTAACGCCCCCCATGCGGGTTGACGCGCCTGCTGCACAGATAAGCGCGGCTGTCATGGAGGCCGCCTACCTTGACTCCAGGCGGGTAAAGATCATGGATTCAATTTCATCCTTTGGTTTTTTAAGGGAAAAGGAAACCTCGTCTTCAAGGAGCTTGAGGGCCGAATCATACAGTTTGCGTTCCAGTATGGGCAGTTCCTTGACCTTGCTCCGGTGGTAGAGGGAACGGACTATGGTAGCTATATCCATAACGCTCCCTTTTTTGAGGAGATCGAGGTTCATCTGATAACGGAGTTTCCAGTCCGAGGGAATGGGCTCGTACTCTTCGCCGATGAGTTCCAGTGCCCTGAGGGCCTGGTCCTTGTGGACTATGGGCCGTATGCCCAGTTCTTCGGCCTTGCCTACCGGAACCATAATGGTCATGTCGGAAACTTCAAGATAAATCATATAATAGGGGATTTTCTGGCTCTTAAAGACCTTGTCCTGTACGGCGGTAACAACCCCGACTCCCTGGCTTGGGTATACGATTTTCTGGTTTACCTGAAAGGGTTTAGCTTTACTCATTACCGACTATTATAGCACGAAAAACGCTCTTCCACAATAAGGCGCGCGGGACCCCGCCCTGACGCCTTTAGCCTTTCGCGCTTCCTGTCCCGGCCCGCACCACTCCGGGCAGGGGCCTGAAAGCCTTAAACGAAAAATACTTAAAGGGGTGTATGTTCAGCGCGTTGGGAAACCAGCCGTCAATCTCGTCCATGTCGATGATGTTCAGCGCGGGGCTGTAGGAAATGGGGAGTACGGCGCCCCGGTCAAGGAGCAGTGCCTCGGCTTCGGCCAGGAGTTTCCAGCGCTCTTCTCCTTCGGCGCCCATGGATCTTTCGATTAACGTTTCGTATTCATCATCACTGTATTTGGCGTCGTTAAGGTTTGAATCCCTGCACCACATCTGGAGGAAGGTATAGGGGTCGGCAAAATCGCCTATCCAGGTTGACGAGCCCACATCATAGCCGCCCCGCTTGAGGGACTCAAAGTAACGTTCAAAGGGAATGACTTCTACCCTGACATTGATGCCCAGTTCTTCTTTCCAGGTTGAAGCCATGAGGCCCCCTATGCGTCCGGCCTCTTCCGACGGAGTAAGGCGTATCACCAGTTCCGGCAGCCCCTGTCCGCCTGAGTATCCGGCTTCTTCCAGAAGCCTTTTTGCCTCCACAAGGTCCCGTTCCTCAACGCCGCTTACTTCGGGATACCCCGGTATGGGATAGATGAGGGTTTTGGCGGGAAGATAATGGCCTTCCCGTATTTCGGCCCAGGGCAGGGAAACGGACAGGGCTTTTCTCACGCGGTAATCGGTCCAGGGCGCCCTGTCTGAACGTATAAAGTAATAGTGGGTGGCAAACATGGCGTTTACCATGAGGCCGCTCCTGTCCTGCAAAGCCGCTATGTCAACATCGCCGTTTATCCAGCGGGCCTCGCCCGAATTCCAGAAAGACGCGGCTTCTTCGGGAGTTCCGGAAAAGCGTATGACAAGGCGCTTGAGGCTCACCCGCGCGGCATCCCAGTAAAGCTCGTTTTTGGCAAGGAGTATGCGTCCCGCGTTTTGTTCGATTATATAGAAAGGGCCGTTTGAAACAGGCGGCTTTGCCGACCAGTCTTCCTCGGCGGTCATGGAAGGGTGTATGGGGCTGAAGGAGTGATGGCAGAGCATGCTGGGGAAAAAAGAGGCCGGCGCGTTAAGGGTTACGACCAGGGTACGCTCGCCGGAGACCGTTATGCCGACCTCGTCAGGACCGGAGAGTATGTTAAGGCGGTATTCCCGCGCGCCCTTGATAACGTCAAAGAGGGAAGAGTAGGGCGAGTCCTTTTTCGGGTCAAGGAGGGAAAGCCACGCGTCGCGGAAATGGCTTGCCAGCACGGGTTCGCCGTTCCAGTACCGGGCGTTTTCCCGTATGGTAAAGGTCCAGACCTTTTTGTCCTCCGAAAGGCTCCAGGCCGAAGCCAGGGCGGGAACAGGTTCCATGGTAAAGGGATGATAGGAAAAAAGGCCCTCATAAAGGGCGGTAAAAAGCTGGGCCTCGTTTGCGAGGTAGGATTTGCGGAAATCAAGTTCCATCCTGCCGCTGGAAAAGACCACGCTCAGTTCGGTACGGTCCTGTATACCGGGCCTGACCGTTGCTTCCTGGAGAGGCGGCTTCTCCGGCTCAGGGGCCGCCGGTTTGTCCGTGGCGCAGGAAGCAAGGAGCAGCAGCGCCGGAATGAGGGCGGCAAGGCAGGACCTTTTTCGCGGGACCTTCTTTTTCTTTATCGATAGTGTATTCATGGTAGCATCCTTTGCCGCGGACAAGTCCCCCGGCGGGGTATTCGGTCTTGCTTACGGAGTATAAACATCAACGCCAAGTTTCTTGAGCTGTTCGGTTTCTTCCTTTTGGGCGCTGTATTCATACCGTTTCTGATTCGCGTTTACTATGGCGTTTTTTATGGTGGCAAGTTCCGGTTTTATTCCCTTGATCTTGTCCCGTACTTCAGGCGGCGCGCTGATCTTGAAAAATTCATCCAGCGCCGAAAGTATCTTGTGGGTGTTTTGTATATCCATGACGCCCTTTTCAAGGAGAGAAAGGAGCTGGTCTTCTCCCATGGAGTCCAGGCGGGACGTTCCGGGCCGCGCGTGCAGGGCGGCTGTCGTGCGTATCTTTTTTTCGAGATCGGCCTTGAGGGTATAATAATTTACATCTTCTTTGGTGTTTGTCCCCTTGACCGGGTCCAGGTACTGGAGCCTGTATATCAGCGGCTCGGGAGGCTTGCGCATCATTTCCTGAAACGCCTTGCGCACCTTGTCCCAGAAATTTTGCCTGGTGCTTTCAAGGACGGCGTTGTTTTCGTCTATCTTGACCACTATGTCGGCAATGGTCTGGGAAACGGAACCCAGGATATGAAGCCCGTCGGCAAGGAATGTCTTAAAGGAAATCTGCTGTTTCCTTACCTTTGGTTTGGCGTCAGGCAGGACCAGGCCTTTGAGTATCTTTTCTTTAAGGGCTTTGCCCTGGGGCGTATAGTCTTCGTTTATGAGTTCTTCGGTTATTTCTGTTGAAAAGGGAAGACCCGCGGCGGAACATTTTTTTCTGATCTGGGCGAGTATTTCGCTTTTTTTCGAGAGCCCCGCGTCAGGGGCAAAATCCAGGCTGCCGCTTATTTTTTCCCGTATCTGGCCCTTGATATATTCGCGCTGGTAATCGACCAGTTCCCTGAGTATGCCCATGATGGTTCCGGCGGCTTTCTGGAGCGTATCAAGGGACTCGCTTATGATGGTCATGGAGATCTGGTCTATGCTGCCCTTTTCGGCGCTGATAAGTTCGGCCAGGGCCTTGGTGTTGTGGCTCGGCGACGCGTTGTTAAAATGGGCCCAGTCAATGTATTTGACCAGCCCCACTATGCGTTTTATCCGATCAATAGTAAGAAATTCAATTGAAAACTGATAAAAGTTGACCAGGAAGTCGATCTGGTTATCATAATTGGACAGCCGTATGGAAAGCTCGTCTATTTTCTTTGCCTCGTTGAGCGCCCCGGTGGGAGGGACTTCCAGTTCGCCTACTTTTGTTTCCTGCTTGTAGGGGTCCTCCTGCACCATGCCTTTTTTAAGCAGCATGTGGTAGATAGTATCAAAGGACGTATGAAAAAAGCGGAAGCCTTCTTTAAGGCGGGGCAGTTCTGTTTCTTCCAGCCAATGCTGCCGGGCCTCAAGCGCCTGGGCATGAAGCCGGGTATATTCTTGAGCTTCTGGCATATCGCCTACAGTATGCTATATTTTCATAATTAAAGCAATCTTCAGCATGGGGCCTTATACTATATATGAAATATTCCGGCTGTTTTTCCGTGTTAATCGCGTTCTTTTTTCTGGTGTCCTGCTCAGGGCCGCTCATCCCGGCGTCCTATACGCTTACGGCGCCCGGACTGCCTGAGTCCTGGGCCTTGCTTGGGTCCCCTTCCTGGCATGTTGAATGGATGGACAACAGCGGGCAGTGGCGGCAGGCGGATGCCGAAAACGGCCTTGGCCAGATCAGCATAGCAAGCGGCGAAACCTGGACCGGGGCGGTTCTTGCCTGGCCCCGCTTTGGCTGCGGAAAAGGCGTCTTCCGCCCCGCCGGGGCCATACTGCCCTTTGACTGCTCGGGGGACAGGGTAATGCTCAGTTGGCAGGGAGGGGTAGACGCCTTTTTTTACCGGGAACTTGCCCGCCTCGGCTGGGGGAGTTCCCGCAGCCCGGACCGCTTTGACTGGCCCCGCTTCCGGGAACTTTTTTCAGGCGGCAACGCCTCGGCGCTGTCCGGGGAAATACGAAACGACCCCTGGCTCGTAGACTGGACCGGCGTGGCCGAAAAAACCATAGCGTCGGGCTTTGACAGACGCCGCCTGGTTTCGGCCCATACCGGAACCCTCAGCGTCCCGGCCCCCGCCGCCGGCCCCTGGGCAGCCTCAAGCCCCTTTGCCGTCCCTCCCGCCGGGGACCCGTGGGAACTTAAAACCGCCCCCTGGGTGGATACCCTGGTTTCGCCCCAGGGCGTAGTCAAAGTGTCGCGGGACGGCTTTGTATGGCTGCCCCGCAACGCTCCGGAGTGAGGAATCACGGAATAATCGCCTGGGCTACCGGGCCCCAGGTCCCTTTTTGGCCTTTCTGGTTCTCGTAGCGGGCGCAGAAGTACGCGGTCATGCCGGATTCGGCAGCGTCAAAGACGACCAGTTCCTTGCTCCGGCGCGTAAAGGCGTGGTGTATAAGGCTCTCGCCGTCCAGCGGGGGTTCCCGCAGGTAGTGCTTGACCGACGCCGCCTGTTCCAGCGTGGCCCCGCCCTGGGGCATGACGCCGACGTAGAGGGCAAAGCCGTAGTCGCCACGCTCGCTCATGGCAAGCGCGCCGGGGAGGACGGACAGCATGACCAGGATAAGGTGGGGGCCGCCGGGGTAGACGGCGCTTACCAGGGGCACGTCCGTGGGGACCGGTATTGGCGAGGGGCCGGGGTCCCTCTCCCGGAAGCCAAGTTCCGCAAAATCAATTTTTGAAAGGGGGGGCACGAGGTAGTAGTGCCCCTTGAAGAACCTCATGATGCCCTTGAGGGTGTCAAAGGCATCGTTGCACGCCACCGTGTCCACATGGTTCCG
>JAISCK010000176.1 GCA_031265635.1 Spirochaetaceae bacterium | reverse complement strand
ATTTTTTTTCAGCCCGGTATACAAAAGAAGAAGCCCTGCCCCGGAAGCCCAGGGGAAAGGGGTCCGCGGGCAGCATCCCAGGCGGCAGCGAAAGAATATCCCCGCCTCCGGCAAGGCCGAGGTACGCATAACGCTCCGAGGCGGCAAAAAATTCCCCGTCGCCGGACAGCCCGCCGGCAGCAAGCTCATAGCCTCCCCCGCTCTGGTACGGTCCTGGCACATCGATGACAAGGCTTTCCCCTTCGGCCCAGACAAAGGGCGTCGCGTCAAGGCTCCCGTCCGAAAGGGAAAAGCCGTATCTGAGCGGCGCGAGGCCGAAAGATTCAAGCTCAAAAAAAATCCCGTCTGTTCCTTTGGCGTTATCATTGGTCGTGAGGGTAAGGGTGATTTTTGCAAGTTCCCCGGCCCGGACAGGTAGCGCGTAACAGAACCGGGAAAAAGACCTGCCGCTTATGCCGAGAAAGGCGGCGCTCAAGGGAAGAACCCAGGAAGACCCTTCCCCGGTACCGGGCACAAGCGTGAGTACAAGAGAACAGTCTTCTTCCAGGGACTCAAGCGCCCCGGCGTCTTCTCCGTCTTCAAAACCAAAACGGTAGCGTACCTCAAGACTCTTCTCACCGTACACCTGGAGGGGGCTTCGGGGAACATATTCAAGGACGCCGAAATCCGAAAGGCTGACCCTGCCCCCGGCCGCTTCGCGGGAAAGGGCATAGAGGCTGTTTCCGTCAAGGGAGATTGTCGAGAGTTCGCGGTATGAACAGGAAAGGAGGAAGGAACACAAAAGAAAGAAGAAGCATACGCGCCGCATCAGAGGGCCACAATGCCCCTGGCCATGAGCTGGGCAAGGTTGAATTTCCGTTCCATGCTTACCGATGAATCAGCGCGCAGAAAAGTTTCAAGCTGGGCGGCGAATGATTCGGGCAGTTCCCTGAGAGCGATCACCTGATTGTAGTAGGCCCTGTGGGAAGGCTCAAAGGTTCTGTTTATCGAAAACAGGGTGAGGCAGGCGTTCTTTATAAAGCCCGCCGACGACATGAGGTAGTAAAAATCATCGCCCCGGATAAAGGCGGCGCCGAGGTCGCTCAAAAAATGTTCCATCCGGGACTGGCTGGCCTCCCGCATCCGGTGCCAGAAGCCGTCGCCGGGATTTTTGAGCCGTTCCCGTATGTCGTTAATCCAGTTACCCCTGGAAAAAAGAATCTCCCCGTTGGCAAGGCGGTAAAAGCCGTAGGTTCCCGAATCCTTTATGAGCCAGATTTTTTCGTGCCGGGCGCCGGCTATGGACGCGAGCTCCTCAGCCTGGCTTGCGGGCTTGTATTCAATACGCACCGGAATATCGCCGATGAGAAAACGGTCCTTGGTTCCGCTTGAAGAAGTCTCAAAGGCGGCGGCGTCTTCGCCGAAGCGGGAAAAACGCTCGCCGCTTTCCGGTATGCTTCCTGTATGATACACGTCGAGAATCAGGGCGAAATACGGGTCAAGGGTATCGGGCAGGGCCGCCTCGTTGAGGGCCACGCAGACCACGCCGGGCCATTGGGAAAAAATATCGGCGAAACGGCCGGCCAGCATTTTGGTTTTATACTTCATACTTATTCCTTTTACCAGTATAGTATACCACGGAAGGAATGCCTTGCAAACCATGACAAAACAGGCGGCTTTTGCCCGCAGAGCCCTCAAACTCCTTGTACTCATCCCCCACAGGGATGTTTCGGTCATTATGTTTTCCTTTAAGCGGGCCCTTTTCAGGGAAGGCTTCGCCGGGGCATGGTCCTTTCCTCCGGTCGTGCCCCTCGCCCTTCTCTCCCGGCAAAGCGGAAAAGGTGAACTCCGGGAACTGGCGGAAAAACTCCGTTCCATGCTGGGGAACAAAAAAATCACCGGAACCGCCTGGGCCGGGACAGCCTTTCCCGCGCCTTTGCCGGGAGAGGCGCACGGCGCTGCGGGAGCGGCGGGAGCGTTACCAGAGACCGCGCCCCTGCCCGGACTCTGGGGCGTCTCTCTTGATATGCCCCTTCCTTCTTTCATTATGGAAGGAAAAAAGAACTCCCTTCCCTTTGACAGTCCTGTTCTTGTTTCCGCCCTGACGCGGGGTTCCGTCGCCGCGCCCCCGGAACTTCCCCCTCCCCGCGGCATAACATTCAGGGCCGCGGCCCTCGCCTCCATGCTCTTTGCCCCCCTGGCGGAGGGTCCGGGAAACGGCTGCCCGGAACAGGGAAGCCTGTCCTTTGCCTGGGAACTGGACGAGCCGGTGTGGCTTCCCAATCCCAAAAGGAGGAGCCGTGGATGAATGCGTAAGGGAAAAGGACGGGCGGATTTTTCTTGACATCAAGGCGGCGCCCGGCGCTTCGCGGTCCCTGCTGTCGGGAATCCGGGGCGGAAGGCTCAAGGTAAGGATAGCCGCCGCGCCCGAAGACGGCAGGGCCAACGCGGAACTCATAGCCTTTTTCGCAAAGACTTTGGGCTGCGCCAAAAAAGAAATCACCCTCATATCAGGGGAAAGGTCCCGGCTCAAAACCATTGCCCTTCCCCCGGAACTGAAAGGAAAGCTCCTCGGACTCCTTAACGCGCTCCCAGCAGACGCCGGTACAGTTCCAGGTTCTCCCGGTCAAAACAGACAAACAACACCCCGGTGATTTCCGGGGTTTCTTCGAGGGCGCTCCGCACGGCCCCAACCGCGACAGACGCGGCCCTGTCTTTTGGATACCCGTACACGCCGGTTGAAATATTGGGAAACGCTATGCTTGTAAGGCCGGACTTTTCGGCAAGAAGAAGGCTCTTTCTGTAGCAGGAAGCAAGGAGAGCGGCCTCGCCCTGAACGCCGCCATGCCATACCGGCCCCACGGTATGAATCACCTTTTTGCAGGGAAGAGCGTACGCCCCGGTGATGACCGCCTCTCCCGCGGGACAGGCCTGGCCGGCGGGCCTTGAGGCGGCTATCTTCATACACTCCTCATGCAGAAGCGGCCCCGCGGCCCGGTGTATGGCCCCGTCCACGCCGCCCCCGCCCATAAGAGCCGAATTGGCGGCGTTCACGATTACGTCAACATCAAGGACAGTAATATCGCCCCGGATAACTTCTATGCGCGCTCCCATAGCGTACCCCCAATCCCATTATACCGCCCGGACCGGAGTGCCGCTACTGTGTTTTCAATATTGACACCGGTAATATTTTGTGAATATGTAAAATCTATAAATGCCTTGGGCATCATATCATTCACCGCCGTGAGGCAGGAGAAAATTTATGATGAAAAGCGGACAAAATCCAGTAGACAATGACCGGAATTCCCGCCGGCTTGCCGCCGCTCTATATCCCTGTGAGGAATGGGTAGTTCATGGCACAAATATTTATGTAGCCAAAAGCCGTTTAACCGGAGGCCATAAGGAACAGGCCAGACTATACCGGGAGATTTCCGATGTGCGGATTTTAACCGACCGGGGAAGTACCGCATATTTTCTCCCTGAACATCCGAAAGAACCGGAAATAGGTAAAAAGCATGCCGATGCGGTTATAGACGGGGCGGTTGTTGAGTTAAAAACCATATCCGGCAACCGGACAACTCTTGGCAAATCTTTCAAGAAAGGTTATAAACAGGGGCGTTCCGTGCTTGAAGCCCACCCGGAAATACAAGCGGAACATGATGTTTTCCTTCGTTTGTATACCCCCTTTACTATTGAAAGTGTCCGGGCCAAAATAGCGGGAGAACTTAAAAATACTGTGGATAAAGGCCGCTGTATCTGTTATTTCGAGGCTGCCGGGGAACTCTATTATTGGGCATATGACGAACTTCGGGCAATTGTGGATACATAAAAAACCCGGCCCTAAAGAACATTCGGTTCCCTGGGGCCGGATTGTGGCAGAGGAGGCTACAATGCCGCCTCCCCTGGTGGCAATTAAAATATACTTCAAGTCCGGTAACTTGTCAATATACCATGAAACCGCTATGATATAAAAATTTGCGGCTGTACAGGAGGAGTCATGGCTGAACGTATCAAGATGAAGACCCCCATCGTCGAGATGGACGGGGATGAAATGACCAGGGTGCTTTGGGCCCTTATCAAGGAGAAACTGCTCTCCCCCTTTGTGGACCTTAAAACCGAATACTATGACCTGGCCATCAAGGTCAGGGATGATACCGGCGACAGGGTTACGGTCGAGGCGGCGGAAGCCATAGAAAGGCTCGGCGTAGGGGTCAAGTGCGCGACCATAACCAGCAACGCCGCGCGGCAGCAGGAGTACGGTCTCAGGCAGCTTCTCCCCAGTCCCAACGGAACCATCAGGGCCATACTTGACGGTACGGTATTCCGCAGGCCCATTCAGGTTTCCCGCGTAAAGCCTTCGGTATCGACCTGGGAAAAACCCATAACCATAGGACGCCACGCCTACGGCGATCTGTACAAGGCTTCTGAAATGTCCATCCCCGGACCGGGAAAGGTGGAACTGGTCTATACCCCCCGTGACGGCGGCGGGGAAGAGCGCGTTACCGTAGCGGACATGAAGAGTCCGGGCGTTGTCCAGGGTATTCATAATTATGATGAATCAATAAAAAATTTCGCCAGGGCCTGCTTTATCTACGCCATACAGGAAAAGCTCCCCGTATGGTTTGCCGCGAAAGACACTATTTCGAAAACATACGACGGCCGCTTTAAGGATCTTTTCGCGCAGGTTTACGAGACTGAATATAAAGAAAAATGCGCCGCCGCCGGGATAGATTATTTTTACACCCTCATTGACGACGCCGTGGCCAGGGTCGTCAAAAGCAGGGGAGGTTTTCTCTGGGCCTGCCGGAATTACGACGGCGACGTGATGAGCGACATGATAGCCAGCGCCGCGGGCAGCATAGCCATGATGACCAGCGTACTGGTTTCGCCTTCGGGGAAATTCGAGTACGAAGCGGCCCACGGCACCGTGCAGCGGCATTATTACCGCTGGCAGAAGGGCGAAAAAACCAGTTCCAATTCGGTGGCCCTGATTTTCGCCTGGACCGGCGCCCTGGCAAAGCGGGCGGAACTTGACGGGCTTCCCGATCTCTTCTCCTTTGCCAAAAAACTTGAAGACGCGACAATCAGGACCATTGAGGCCGGGGAGATGACCGGAGACCTTGCCCTCCTCTCCGGCGGGGGAAAAATTCTTGACTCCTGGGAATTTATCGACGCCATTGCGGGCCGCCTGTTATGAAGTTTCCTTTTCCAGTATTTCAAAGCGGCGGATTATTCTGTGTCCCGAGCCGTCCACGAGAGTAAGGGTGTGGACGCCGGGGGCGGGCCGGGCTTCCATCTCATGAAAGATTCCGGTTGAACCCAGGTACTGTTCGTCCAAATGCCAGTAGAGCGCCGCGTTGGGGTCCCTGTGGGCGGCGGAAAAAACAACGCTGCCCGGCCTTCCGTCTATTTCTACGGGAACAAAAATCCGCGCGCCCTGTTCGGGGTTAAAAAGGGCCAGGGGCAGGGAAACCTCATCGCTCCGGGATGAAACGGCCCCCGGCGTTTCTCCGTCAGGCCCAAGGGGCGGAAGGTCCCGGTAATCAAGGTTCCACTTCCTGAAATACCATTCCTCGGCAGGGGGGAGGATAAACCACTTTTTCCGAATCACCTTTCCGGAATACGATGCGCCTAACGCTATCCTCATGGTCCCCTCCCCGTTCAGGGTAATGGTTTTACAGTACGGACAGGGCTGCCCCGGCGGCGCGCCACGGGGAACAAGGGTTTCCGTTACGGTCCCGCAGTCGGGGCCCGCAGGATAGCCTGAATTGCCGCAGACCTCAAGGCTTTTAAGCGCGGCGCCGGGCCTGGGAAACCATTGGGCGCCTTCGAGGCCCGAGAACAATTCAAAAAGAACCGGGGCGGAACTCAGCGCGCTTCTGAGTTCGGGCCTCCCCTCGCCCGAGGCGTTGCCTATCCACACGGCCACGGTCCACCGGGGGGTAACGCCTATGGCCCAGGCGTCCCTGAAACCGAAACTGGTTCCCGTCTTCCAGGCTATGCGCCGGGAACTCGCGTAGTCCTGCCAGGCCGCTTCCTCACCGGGGCGGGAAGCAAAGGTCAGTGCTTCCAGGGTAAGCCAGGCGGCCCCGGCGGAAAGAAGGCCGCGTCCGGAGGGGGCGCTGTTTTCGCCCGGTTCAACAAAAACCCTGGGCGGAAAAAAGCGCGTAACGCCGTCCCCCTGGTCCAGGGCGCTTCTGGCAAGGCCGCCGTAAAGACCGGCAAGATCCCAGAGGGTGGTTTCGGCCCCGCCGAGTATGAGGGGAAGGCCGTAATCCTCGCCCCGGCGGAAGAGGGTGGTTATTCCCAGGTCCCGCAGCAGCCGGGCAAAACGTTCCACGCCGTAGACTCTCAGGGAACGCACCGCCGGTATATTAAGGGAACGGGAAAGGGCCTCGCCGGCGGGAACAACGCCGAGATAATTCCGGCTCATGTTTTCGGGGCTGTAGCTTCCCACCCTGGTCGGAATGTCGCTTATCAGGGCCCGCGGAAGCAGGTCCCCCGAATCAAGCATGGCGGCGTAGAGAAAGGGCTTTAGGGCGCTGCCCGAACTCCGGGGCGACAGTATGATATCCACATCGGCGGCCTCGGCGCTTTTGACATTGCCCACATAGGCAAGCACCTCGCCGCTTTGGGTGTCCATGACAAGGGCGGCGCCGTTCATGATGCCGTTCTCCGCGAAACGCCGGGCCCAGCGCTCCATGACGGCGGCGCTTCTTTCCTGGATGGAAAAATCAATGGTAGTCCGGGGAAGTACGGCATCATCAGAACCAGCGGCCCCGTTTTTTCGCCCGGCGTTCTCCCGTACTGCCCTGGCAAGCAGGTGGGGAGCAAGGCCGGGCAGGGGAAGGACTTCGCCGGGCAGGGCCTCGGCTCTGGCGAGGGTCAGGGTTTCTTCATCAAAAAAACCACGGCGGCAAAGCCTTTCGAGCAGGGCGTCCCGTTTTATTTTGAGCAGTTCCCTGTTCCTTCCCGGATGAACCAGGGCCGGCCCGTTGGGGAGTACGGCGAGGACCGCGGCCTCGGCCCAGGAAAGCTCAAGGGGGGGACGGCCAAACCAGCGCCAGCTTGCCGCCTCAAGGCCCACCACATTGCCGCCAAAGGGGGCATGGGCGCTGTACAGGGCGAGTATCTCGTCTTTTGAAAACCTGATCTCAAGCCGCAGGGCAAGAAAAGCCTCGACGCATTTTTCAAAAACTGTACGGCCCCGGTTCCTCCTCATCATGCGTACTGTCTGCATGGTAATGGTCGAGGCTCCCGACACCACCTCTCCGGCCCTGATGTTGGCAAGGAAGGCCCTGGCAAGGGCAAGGGGATCAACGCCCGGATGAAAGCGGAAACGGCGGTCTTCATATTCAATGAGGGCCGCGCTGAATTTTTCGTTGATTTCTTTTCCCGGCGGAAAGCGCCACTGGCCGTCGGAGGCGGTCATGGCGCCCAGGAGCCGCCCCTCCCTGCTGTACAGGACCGGCGAATAGGCCGGATCAAA
>JAISCK010000172.1 GCA_031265635.1 Spirochaetaceae bacterium | reverse complement strand
ACCGCCGCTTCGTAGAGGGCTTCGTAGACCGCTTCGGGTATGTCCCTGCCCCCGGCGACGGTGATGGCGTTGAGGTCGCGCTGGAACGCGTCAAAGTTTTCGGTAAAAGGAACGACCCTGTTGAGGTAGTCTTCAAAATAATCCTTGTAAAGAACCATGCCTATCCTGAACCGGGAATATTTACTGATGATATTCCTGAGCATGGGGATGAGCATGAGGCGCACCGAATCTATGTCGTCTGTCATGCTGCTTGTGGTATCAAGGCAGAGCACGAGGTCAAGGGTAGCTCCGCCTGAGTCGTCCAGTATGGATCTGATTGTATCCACCAGGTCGCCCGGACCTGTGGACCAGGCGAGCTTGCCGGTAGCGGCTATTTCGGTAAAGGCTTCTACGGTATCCCGCATAAAATTCCCTTCCGGGGGGCCTTCCTGGGGGCGCTGTACTACCCTCACGGTGAAGGGGTTGTCGGCGAAAGAGCCTCTATAGTCCCCATAAGGAAGGGCAAAGGCCCGTATGTTAAGGTAGGTCCCGTCTACCACATAGATTTCGCTGCTCCGTGTCCAGGAATAGCCGTATTCAAGTATATGGGGTATATAAATATGAAAGGCTTCGCCGAACTGGGCGTCAGGTTCGGGGCTTGAGTCTATGAGGGACCAGATGCCGTTTTCTTTGGGTATGGCTACTCCGTTGAGGAGCCGTATTTCGTCGCCGTTCACTTCGTTCCATTCCAGGGCCCGGTAGGCGTAATTATCGGCGTTAAGGGAAGGGTCCCTGGTTGATTCGGTGATGAGTACCGAGCCTATGCCGGCTTTTTTGCGGATAAAAAGATGAAAACCGCCGTCGGTACGCTGTTCTATTCTGAGGTCTTCAGGGGCTATGCCCAAATCCTGGGCAGACGCGCCGCTGAGGCAAAAAACAGCCAGAACGGCCAAAAAGATTTTCAGCTTCATACTTTTATATCGGCTTGATTGCGGGTACGGTTTACCGTGCGGGCGGCTTTTACAAAAACCCGCTGTTTGACAGCAGCCGGTTTTTTCCGTATCTTACAGTATATGAGATCACCAAAAGAAACTGCCCTGGACAGCAAACTTATTCAGACAATCCATGATTTTTCCCTTTCCGGCAAAACCGAAGAAGCCGTCAGGCTCATCCTTGAGGACGAAGAAATACAGGCCATGCAGGAATACGCCAATACGGTTTCCATAAAGCGCCTAAGCTACAATGACCACGGGCCGGTTCACATGAGGACCGTTGCCCTTAACGCCCTTATCATGATGGACCTGCTCCGCAGGGCGGGAATAAAAACAAGCCTCGAAAAAGAAGACTCAGGGAGCTTTGAAGACAGCCTTACCGCGGTGTTCTGCGCCGCCCTGCTCCACGATCTGGGCATGGGCATAGGGAGGCAGGACCATGAGCTTCACAGCACCTACCTGTCCTACCCCATACTGGAACGTATACTAAAGCAGGTATATCCCGGCGACATACAAAAGCAGGCCATCATACGCTCGCTGGCCATAGAGGGCATCACGGGCCACATGGGAAGCCGCGCCGTTCATTCCATAGAGGCGGGCATACTGCTTATCGCCGACGGCTGCGACATGACCAAGGGCCGGGCCCGCATCACCATGGCCCTGGCTTCAGGTCCCAGAGTGGGGGACATCCACAAATATTCGGCCAATTCCATTGAGGATGTGCGTATTTCGGCGGGAAAGGAAAAGCCCATACGCATTGACATCACCATGTCAAGCGAAGTAGGCATCTTCCAGGTAGAAGAAGTGCTGCTCCAGAAAATATCGGCAAGCCCCGCCAAGCCCTATGTTGAACTTTACGCCATCGAGGCCGGAAAGGAGCCCAGGCGTTACCTGTAGGGTTTTACCTGACGCTTACCCTGCAATAGCGCTTTTTCCCCGCCCTGAGTATGAGGCAGCCGTCCTGATCAAGATGATCCGTTCCTATCAGCGCCTTTACGCCGGTAACGGCAAGTTCGCCCACAAAGGCCCCGCCCTGTTCCACCAGGCGCCGGCCCTCGCTTTTTGAGGAAACAAGCCCCGCGTCGGTAAACAGGTCCACGATGTTGTAGCCCGCCTCAAAGGTTGAACGGCTGAGGACAGCGCCGGGCATGGCCGACCTGTCCCCGCTGCCGCCAAAAGCCGCCTTTGCTCCGGCAAGGGCCTTGGAGGCTTCTTCCTGCCCGTGAATGAGGGCGGTTATTTCCCAGGCAAGCCTTTCCTTGCCCTCATTGGGATTTTTCCCCGGAGCGCAGAGCGCCTCACATTCTTCAACAGGGAGAAAGGTAAACATGAGCAGAAAGCGCTTGAGGTCCGTATCCTGGACATTGCGCCAGTACTGGAAAAATTCATAAGGGCTCGTCATCCCGGGGTCAAGAAAAAGAGCGCCCTTTTCGGTCTTGCCCATCTTCTTGCCGTCGGCAGTGGTTACCAGGGGAAAGGTCATGCCGAATACTTCCGCGCCTTCTACGCGGCGTATGAGATCGGCCCCGGCCACGATATTGCCCCACTGGTCGTCGCCTCCTATCTGGAGACGGCAGCCATAGCGGCGGTGGAGTTCAAGAAAATCATAACTTTGAAGAAGCTGGTAGTTGAATTCAATAAAGGAAAGCCCTGTTTCCATGCGCATACGGTACGACTCAAAACTCAGCATGCGGTTCACCGAGAAGTGGCTGCCTATTTCCCTGAGGAAGTCTATGTAGTTAAGGCCGGCAAGCCAGTCCTTGTTGTTTGCCGTCATGGCCGCCTTTCCGTCAAAACCGACAAAGCGGTCAAGCTGGGCGGCTATGGACGCGGCGTTCTTGTCAAGCTGTTCATAGCTTAGCATTTTCCGCATTTCGGTCTTGCCCGAAGGATCGCCTATGCGGGCGGTTCCGCCGCCTATGAGGGCTATGCCGTGGTGCCCCGCTTCCCTGAGATGCCTAAAGGCAAAGAAGGGAACCATGTGGCCGATGTGGAGGCTCGTTCCGGTAGGATCGCAGCCCACATAAAAAGTTATTGGCCCTTCCTCCATAACGGAAGAAAGCCTGTCCGCGTCGGTACACTGGGCAAAGAAACCCCTGCGCTTTAGATTGTCGAGTGCCTGGTTCATGGTGTTGAAGTCTACCAGAAACGCATGGAAAATACCATAATGAAAAGAGGGGCCGCCCCAAACGGAACGGCCCCGGAAGAATGGAAAAAAGGCGAAGAGAACGCTTACCTCGCCTTGCTTAACGCGTCGTTGACGGCTTCGATGATGGCTTTGCTGGTAACAGTAGCCCCGGTAACCGTATCTACCTGGGTACTTTGGGCACGGATTATGGCCTGGGGTATTTGGGTTACGGCCCGGTCCGAGATGCCCCTGCTTTCGTGAATACGCAGGAAATTGATGCCCGTTATCCTTTTGGCGCTGTCAAGCGTTACCTTGACCACTACGTCTCCGCCTATGCCCAGGCCGGTTCCGATGTATTCATTGGGGCCCGCGGTATAGGAGGGAGGAGGAGTACGGAAATCCACCGGCGTTCTGTTCCCCATAACGCTGGTCCGGGGTACGTCGTTTTTGGGCGCCGCGGCGTTTCTGCCCGCTTCCCGTCCGGTAAAGGCACATTCCCCTAAATTGCCGCCGCCGTTGTAAATATCGGTGTAGAAGGAGCCGAACTCCCCGGCGCTGTACAGGTGGGGTATGGGATTGCCCCAGACATCAAGGACCTCGCACTTAACATTCCGTCTGGCGCCGCCCTGGGTATTGGTCAGGGATGCCTTGATGGGGAAGGCATAGAAGGGTCCGGTATTTAAGGGTTTTAAGTATCTGGGGTCCCGGTGAAAGTCCGGGTCATCTCCCTGAACACAGTAGCGGTTATAGTCGCTTATGGTCTTTGCCAGGGCTGCGGGATCTATATTCATCTTTACCGCCAATTCCTGGATGGTATCGGCCCTGATTACCCAGCCCCTGGCTATCTCGTCTACCATGCCGGGACTCCAGGACGGATAGGCCGGAACGGCATTCCGGGCTGTTTCGTCAAAGACGCACCAGGCATTTTGGGGAACCAGAAGGCTGAACCAGGTGCCCCCCGATTCTATATGCCCATGCCGGGGAGCTACTGTTTCATTCATAAACCGGGTCCCGCCGCCCCCCACATTGATAACGTTATGAGCGGTAAAACCGGTTGTATACCCGGCACTACTGGGAAATGTAAAATAATACCCCGGAGATATGCCGGTATCGGGATTGACAAAGTTGACATCCGGGCCCGACAGGGCGCTCATGTGCCAGAGGTCAGCCCCTACATCGATAGCCATTTTGATGCCGTCGCCGGTATTGTATCGGGCGGCCTTGGAAGTGGCGCTGGCCAACTGGGCATAGTTTTCCAGCATTTCGTCGCTGCTTTCAAAGCCCCCCATTGCCATAACCACGCCGTTTATAGCCCGGACATTGTAAAGTTTTCCGCCGTTTTGTACCGTTACCCCATGAATTATCGTGGTTTCCTTATCCTGGACAAGGCGCACCGCGGGAGAAGCATACCAGACATCAATCTTGCCGGAGCGGTCCATAACATTTTTGCGGAGAAGCTGCCAGAATTTGGAAGTCCATGATTCGCCGTTCACCAGGAGAGTCGTGGTTCCCGCCGCCCTGGGCAATTCGGGATATTCAATATAAGGATAATAGGCCAGTTTATCTTTATCTGCCCCCAGACTGACCAGCCAGTCAAAGTTGGCCATAGACCCGTCAACAATAAACTGAATGACATCATCGCCCTGGTTGTCAAAATTTCCCCGCAGGGCATTATAATAAGCCAGGCCGTCTTCCCGGTTTCTGAGACCCAAAACCAACTGGGCCGCATAGCGGGTATTGCCTCCTTCTTCCCCGTCGGGGGCCTTTTCCAAAAGGAGTACCCTGGCTCCCGCGTCGGCGGCGGTGATGGCCGCGCTTGCCCCAGCTCCGCCAAAGCCTATAACCACCACATCGTACTCCGCGTCCCAGAAGCCGGTAGAAAGTAAATTGCCGCCGCCCGGCCCTCCCGCCGGCGATGCGCCGCCCGACGCGCAAGCCGCAACCAACGCGCCGGCCAGCGCCGTAACCAGAACCGGTAAAAGCCATCTCCGCACTTTCTTAGCTGCCATGTGTATCCTCCTTGGCATTAAATCTATTATCAAACAGGTTTATAAAACGTGTTTAATACAACAGCATAGTACTGCTTCCCCTTAAGGAATAATAGCTGAAAAAATCTCGCTCCATTTGCCTTTCTTGACCGTGCCGGTTTCCCAGCGTACCGCGTAGTACAGGCGCTTGCCCCGCTGGTCCTCCTTAAAAGTAAGTTCCAGGGGGCTTTTGGTGGCAAACGCGGAGTGCACCAGGTCCTTCACCAGCGTTGGGGGCGTGTCGCTGATGAGCCATACCAGTTCCATACCGTGTACGTTCCCGGGCTTGCCCCAGCGTTTCATGCCCTTCCGGCGAAAAGGGAAGCGCAGCACACGGGGCATGGGCGTCCGGGCCTCGACTTCGGGGATGTCGTCCGGTTCCGGTACCGGCGTGGGATGCGGATCGTGGTTCGGTATGCCCATTGCCGTGCGGTCTTCGTCCGTTACCGGATCAAA
>JAISCK010000129.1 GCA_031265635.1 Spirochaetaceae bacterium | reverse complement strand
GGCAGGAAAATAAGGCATATCTTTGATCCGGGAAAGGAGCCGCCTCTTCTTGACGCGGTGTGCCGGGGCGCGTATTACGGGGCTTACGATATTTTTTCGGTATCGGATATACCGGGGTTCTTTATTGCCGGTCTGCCCTGCGCCCAGGAAAAAGACGCCCGGCTTCTTGTTTCGCCGTCTTCCGGCGAAGACCTCATCCCGGTCCGCTCCCGCTCCGGGGGAGACCGGGAACGTTCCGATCCTCTGCGGGTGCGTACCGATGAACTGAGCAGCAGCAGGCCCTATGTGAGCGGCGATGATCCCCGGCGCATCAACTGGAAGCTCTACGGCCACGGCGGCGAGCTTTTTGTGCGGGAAGGCGAGAGGGAGCCGCCGCCCCGTTCCCGGATGGCGGTGCTCATAGACACCCTGGCGGAGAAAGATCTTTTTTCAGATGAAGCGGGACGCCGCATGGTGGACCGCTGCTGCGAATACGCTCTGGCCCTGATCTTTGACCAAAAGGACAGGGGCATAGAGGTTCTCCTGGGGTACAGCGGCCAGCCGGGCTCTCTCTGTTCAGGGGAATTTGAAGACCTGGCCGGTTTTTTGGCCTATCCTGCTGCCGGGACAGCGGGCGAAAAACTTCCCCAGCCGTCCGGGGATGAGGGCGTGGTTATCTTCCTTTTACCAAGAAACTATTCGGGCCTTCTTGATGAATTTCTTTCCCGGCGAAAAGCGGTGGAGCTTATTTTCCTGTACGAAAATGAAAAACAGCGGGAGGCTTCCGAGCTGTGCGTCCGCCGTTACAGGCAAAGGGGGGGCTGCCGTGCCCAATGTTTCAGGGTTTAGCAACGCGGGGATGAAAGACAGGCCCGGCGCGGCTGCCTTTATATGCCGTTCCATTGCCCTTTTCGGCGTATGCTTCCAGATACGGCTCCTTGCCGGGGACCTTTCCGATACCGCCCTCTTTCTTGCCAGTCTCGGCTCGGCCTTTCTTGTTCCGGTGCTCCTGAGACGCCGTTCTGTCTCAGCGTTACAGGGCCTTGCCGTACTGGTTCTCCTGCCCTGGGCCGTCCGGCTTTTCCTTGCCCTGCCCCGGCTTTTTGTTCCGGGAACCGGGGTCTTCTGGGATTCGCTGCTTCTGGGCCTGGACAGGAACAATTTTGTTTCCCTGCCGCCCTATTACTGGGCGGCCCTTTCAAGTTTTTTCTGCCTTGGCTCGCGGCGTTTTCTCAGGGGGGATCTTATAGCCCAGGGGCTGCTGCTCCTCGTTGTTTTTCTCGCGGCCAGGACCTCTGATATGGAAGCCTACCGTATGCCAGCGCTGGTTCTCGGCTGTTTCGGGGTTCTGGTTTTTTTCCAGATACTGGCCTTTATTTTTTCAGCCGACCCCAAATACCGCGCCGCTACGAGAGAGAAGGTCCTTGCCTCGGCGCTGATGTTTGTCCTGGTATTCGCGGGCGCCTGCCTTTTAATCAGGCCCTTTGAGGAAAAGGCCGTTGACCAGTCGGGCGGCCTGCTCCAGCCGAAACTTTTCAGCTTTGATTTTTCCCGGTTTATAAGGCTCGAAAGTGAAATCAGCATGAACACCGATTTGGTTCTTGTGGTCCGCAAGGAAGGGGCCTTTGACCACATGCTGATCAGGCGCTTTATTCTTTCGGCCTACAGCCCTGGCCGGGGTTTTTATATGGATGAAAACCGCGACGAGGCCGAGCATCCGGCGCGGCTTCCTCCGGGAAAGTGGAACTCCCCTGTTATGCCGGTCCTGCGGGATGACGCCCCGCTGCGCGCGGTGGAGCAGGAATACTATCTGGTGAATTTTGATTCCCAGGCCCTTATCGCCCTTAACCAGCCTGAGGAAGTTACGCCCTTCAAGGTATGGGACGCCGCTTCGTTCAATTCAGCCTACGCGGTGCGAAGCAGGGTGAATGACGCCCTTCCCTTTGAGCTTGCCGACGCGGCGCGGGGCCTTCCCGGCGAGGACGGCTCCGGCCTTGACAGCGGGGCTTACCGTTATTACACCGACTACGGCAATGACCAGCGCATAGCGGCCAAGGCCGGGGAATTTACCCGGGGCGCGCGTTCTTACGGCGACCGGATTCAGATGATACACGAGGCCCTCAAATACGGCGAGTACCGCTACAGCCTCAAGCCGGGCATAGCGCCTGACGGGGACCAGCTTGGCTATTTTCTTTTTGAAGCCAAAAAGGGTTATTGTTCCTACTTTGCCTTTGCCATGACCTTGCTGCTCCGTTCCCAGGGCATACCGGCCAGGGTGGCGGCGGGGTTTTTTATCGACCCCGATGAAGGGGCCTTTGACTATTACCCGGTGCGTCAGGACATGGCCCACGCCTGGGTGGAGGTGTGGTTTCCCGGTTACGGCTGGATAGAATATGACCCCACCAGTCCCAATCTTGCCGCCGGAGAAGAATTTTCGATTTCACCGGGAGTTTCGCGGGACCAGTTTGAAAAGCTCATGGAGGAAATTCTCAGGAACCGTTCCCGCCTTGAGGAGAGAACCTGGAGCGGGGAGGAGGAAGGGTTTTTTAGAACCCTGGGAAGGCAGGCGGCTCTTCTGGTCCGGGGTTTCTGGCCCTGGCTGTTTGCCGCTTTCCTTGTCCTTTTGGCCCTGGTCCCGCGTCTGGGCCATCTTGCCGCCCTTCGTTTTACTTTTACGGCGCGGAAAAAAACCCTGCGCCTCTGGGCCCATGTCTCCCGCCGTCTTGCCCTGGCGGGCCTGCGTCCCGGACAGGACGAGACCGAAGACGAATGGGTTAAAAGGCTTGACAAGGCATACCTCTTTAATCTTTACGAAATGTACCTTGCGGTTTCCGCCGCCCGTTTCGCCCCGGCTTTTGAAATGCCGTCGTATGCCGGATTAAAGCACCTTTACAGGCGCTTTAATTCCCGTTACGCGCAAGCAGTCGCGCCCTGCCGCCGTTTTCTGGCATGGCTTCTGCCGCCCCTGGCCTTTGTCCTGCCGCCCCCGAAGCCCGGTCCGCACGGCCGCGGCGGGGCTGTACTGCTCCTCCTCATACTGAGTCTGTTTTGTATCCGGGGCAGCTATGGCCAGGAGGGCATTGATGAACGGGAACGGCTTTACACGGAAGCCCTGGCAGCCCAGGACAGGGAGAACTGGGACAGGGCGCTGCGGCTTTTGATGGACGGCGCCGCCCGTTATCCCGAAGACCCCCGTTTCCCCAGGGCCCTGGGTTCACTGTACTTTTCGCGGGAACTTTACCGCCTGTCCTGGGACCAGCTCAGAAAGGCCGAGGCCATAACAGGCGATGACCCTGAACTGCTCTACCAGCTTTCGCAAAACGCCGCCCTGCTTAACCTGAATGACGGCGCGGCCTCCTACCTTGAAAAGATACTGCTTTACCGGCCCGAAGATTACCGGGCCGCCGGGGACCTGGGCTGGATATACTACAAGCTCCACCGTCTTGCCGATGGAGAGGCCCTGCTTGTCAAGGCGCTGGAATTTTACGGAGCGGACCGTAATTTTTCCATGACCTTGGGAACCATCTACTC
>JAISCK010000126.1 GCA_031265635.1 Spirochaetaceae bacterium | reverse complement strand
CTACATTGACAGCGAAGGTAAATCCCTGGACACGAAATTCGATGCCTGGGTAGTTGGCCTTAAAGCCCTTACCGTAAGCGGCCCCGGCCTCTCCGTTCCGGCGCTGAATTTAGGTGATTTCTCATACACCCCCGCTACCCACACCGGCGCCCACACGTATGACCTGGGGGTGGTCCCTAACACCGTCAACACGCTGGACATCACCGCGACCAGCGCCATCGCGGACACCGAGGGGGGCGCAAGTTTTACCATAACGCCTGTCCCTGATGACGGGAACGCCGACAGCGGCGAGACCGAAACAATCTCCCTTGCCGAAGGACGCAATACCATTACAATCACGGTAAGTCTTGATAAAAGAGACGGCAACCCTTTAAGTAATCCTTCAAGCAATAATATTGAAAAAAGAACCTATACTCTCACTATATGCAGGACTCCGGAAGTGTATGTATCCTCGCCGGGAAGCACACCGCCCGGAAACGACAGTACCGGAGACGGCAGCCAGAACAAACCCTATGCCACCATACAGAAAGCCCTTGAAAAGGCGAAAACCTTCGACCTGGGCGGTATTCCGGGCGCGGAAGTTATCATCATCATATCGGGAACCGTCACCGCCGTTAGCGGCGCCGTCACCAATGACAGCATGGTGGACATCTCAGGCAGCGGCTACCCGCACATCATCCTGAAAGTGGCAGATACCGGAACCAACGCCATCAACGCCTCGTTGACCAAGCGCGTACTCTATATAGGCGGCGGCAACACGGTAAGCCTGGAGGATAACCTTACCCTTACCGGAGGCAGCGCCTCCAACAATGGCGGCGGCGTCCTTGTAGCCGGCGGAACCTTTGTCATGACCGGTGGCGTTATTCAGAATAATATCGCGACCTATTTTGGCGGCGGGGTTTATGTATCCAGCGGAACCTTTACCATGACAGGTGGAACCATTGAAGGGAATGATACCCTCTATGGCGGCGGGATCTTTGCAAGCAGCACCACAGGCGTTACCATCATCAAAACCGGCGGGACCATTGCCGGTAGTCCCGCCGTATCGCCCCTGCTGCCCAACACCGCGTCAAGTGGAGGCCATGCAGTGTATCTCACCGGAATCAGCAGCAAGAAGCGTGATGCCACCGCGGGCACGGATGTTAATCTGTATGCAAAGTATGACGGCAGCGTATGGAACTGTGTGGACCCCCTCCCCATCGCTGACGGCGGCGCGGGGGATACCACAGGGGCGTGGGATTAGACTATAGCGACACATGGTTCTGCCCCGCTTCGCCAAGACCTCGGAATGATTCAGCAGGGCAGGTTACCCGGAACGCGCGGGCCGGAATGCCGGCAAAATCTGTACTGTTTTTTGCGGGGAATTTTTGCCCCAAAACGGCGTATTTTTGCCAACGGGCACGTTGTTTTTGCCAACGGCCGAGTTGTTTTTGCCAACGGCCGAGACGTTTTTGCCAACGGCCGAGGCGTTCTTGCCAACGGTCGAGTTGTTTTTGCCAACGGCCGAGACGTTTGTGCCAACGGCCGAGTTGTTTGTGCCAACGGCCGAAACGTTTGTGCCAACGGCCGAGACGTTTTTGCCAAAGGCCGAGACGTTTGTGCCAACGGCCGAGTTGTTTGTGCCAACGGCCGAGACGTTTTTGCCAACGCGCGGCAGGTTCCTGGGAACGCGCGTCAGGTTCCCCAGAACGCGTGTCAGGTTCCCCAGAACGCGTGTCAGGTTCCCCGGAACGCGCGGCAGGTTGCCGGCAACGCAAGGCAGATTGCCGGCAATGCGGGTCAGGTTGCCGGCAACGCGGGCCGGAATGCCGGCAAAACAAGTATAAATATGGGTATAGACTGGCAGTCCGGCCCCACGTGGGGGGTAGCGGGAGACTTGCAAAGCAAGGCTCCCGCGAAGGGGGGCCACCTTAATCCGCCCTCCGTGGCGGAGTAAGGTGTTGGAGTTTTTGCAACGCAAAAACTCCAACTAAAGCCTTGATTACAGCGCCATCCATGGCGCCGGCTGTATGCGGGCGGCAGTGGGGAAACAGGCCCCCCTCCTTTTCTTACTTTTTCGACTTTTTCGACTTGGCGGTAAATTCTGCTTCTTCCCGCTTAATTGACCTTTTCGGGGAATGGGGGTACAGTAAGCGTCATGGCGGAAGTTCAGGAAGCCCCGGTAAAAAAGCCCAAAAAGAAGGGGCGCGTAAAAAAAGTAGTGGTTATGCTGCTGCTGCTTTTTGTGGGCCTGCCCCTTGTGTTGACGGGGCTTTCGTTTATCGGAAGAATCAGCGCCGATTCGGTTATTCCGGATTCGTTTACCGCCTATGTCCATGTTCCCAATCCGGCGCGGCTGGCCGGCAAGGCGCTTGCCCATGAGCCTCTGGCGGATATGCTGGGAAATCCCATCCTTGCCCCGGCGCTTCCTGTTCTCGCCCAGATTGAAGAAAGCGGCCTGCTTACTTCGCCGCTTATGCGTTTTGCCGGCGGGACCCTTGACGGCGCGCTGCTCGATGACGGCCGCGTCCTCGCCGCCTGGGATTCGGGCGTACTGTCCCCCTTGCTCCGTTTTCTGCCTGTCCTGGCCGGCCGCGTTACCGTCGCTAACCTCTACTATGTCCAGGCGGGAAAGCTCTCGCGTTTTGAATACCGTATGGAAAAAACGGTCTGGTACATAGCCCCGTTCCATAATCTCCTGGTGCTTTCAAATGACCAGGCTCTTTTTGAATCGGTCCTCAACGGGACTTCCAGGGACGGCGATCTCAGGGGGTCCAGGGTCAAGGAATTCAGTTCCAAGGAGTACGACGCGGCCCTGCTCATCTCCACGGAGCTGCTTGTTTCCTCCCTCGCGGCGACCGACGCTTCCGTGGCGGACACCCTGAAACTACTCAGCCTCGGGAACTTTGTGGAAGCGGCCCTTACCTTTCATCCCCGCAAGCTCGACATTGATCTTTTAAGCGGTATTGATTCCGCTCCCGGCGCCATAAAGGACCTCATATCCAAAGATTCGCCGCTTTCTTCCATAACCAGATTCCTCCCCGATACCACCCAGTACAGCACCGTACTTTCGGCGGCGACCCTGGAAGAACTCATCGCCCTGGCCGCCCAGATTTCAGGCGGCGAGATAACGCGGACCCTTGGGTCGGCGGAAAGTTCCTCGCGGCTTTTCTTCCGCATGAATCTTGACGAACTGCTCTATTCATGGAGCGGCTCGGAATTCGCTGTTTTCGGCCTTGAGGGAAGGCCCCATCCGGTGTTTGCCGTCCAGATACGGGACGAGGAGAAGCGGCGGGAAGTTTTTGACAAGGTGTTTTCGTCGCTGGTGATAAACGAAAACACGTCGGTGGTTCTTGACGGGACCCGCATACCCCAGATCAGGCTGCCGGGCTTTCTTGACGCGCTGCTGCGGCATCTTAAGGTAACGGTCCCCATGCCGTTCTTTACCCCCCAGAACGGCTATCTTCTTGTCTGCGAATCAGCCGACACCCTGCTCGCCGCGGCGAACTCAATACGGAAAAACGCGTCCCTCACAAAAACCGCGGCCTGGCAGAATCTCAGCCAGTCGAGTTCGGACCTCAATTCGTTCAGCCTTTTTTATTCTATTGACCGTTCCGTCCCCTTCTTCCTCAGGGGGAACAGCGCCATAGCTTCCCTGCTCCGTTTTTACCGCCAGGGGCTGGTGCGCCTGAGTCTCAGGGACAGCGCTGTACGGATAAGCGTTTCGGTAATTTCCGCTCCGGGCGGGGGCCTGGAACTTCTTCCCGGCTATCCCCTTGACCTGGAGGGGCGCGCCGGCAAAGAAGTGTACGGCATAACCATAGGCAGGCGGGGCGAGTCGCGGCTCCTCCTTACCAGGGGGAATTCGGCCCTCTCGGTGAATCCCAAGGACAACCGCGTATATTCTCTTGAAGGCCGGGGGACCGTATACGTGGTTCCCGCGCCGGACTTTAATCCCCAGAGCCCGTCCGACCCCGCCGCGTGGGTGGTCGATTCCCAGGGCGACGTAAGCCTTGTCAGCGCCGATATGGAAGTCATCGCGCCCTTCCCCGTCATTACCGGCATACGGCTCTCTTCTCCCCCGGCGGCTTTCGGCAGGGAACTGTATCTTTCAGGAGACGACAGGGCGCTCTATACGATAAACCGGGAAGGGGTCAGAAGCGTTATTCCGGTAAACTTTGACGAAGTGCTGCTCTCGCCGCCTTCGTTCCTGCACCAGGTGCGGAACGATTATATCGCCGCCTATCCAAAAAGCTTTTTCGGCGATCTGTGGCTTTTTAACAGGGAAGGCGCCTATCCCGCCTGGCCGGTGTCGGTTTCCGGCATCGCCTTTGGTTCCCCCCTGGTCTTCGCGTGGAACAACCAGGTCTGTGTGGCGTTCATTACCCAGGCCGGCAGCCTCTATGTGTTTAACGAGGCCGGCGCCGCCCTTGAAGGCTTTCCCGCGGAACTGGACGGGGTATTCTACCTCCAGCCTGTTTTTGACGGCCAGGCCCTCTGGGCCCTTTCATCAGGAGGAACCCTCTACCAGATCAACATGGACGGCGCCGCGCTCTTCCAGAACATACCGGGGCTGCGGGCTGAGGAAGGTTCCATCACCGTCGCGGACATAGACCGGGACAAAAGCCCGGAAATCTTTCTTACCGGAAACGGAAACGCCCTTTACGGGTACTCGCGGAATTTTATTTCCCTTGACGGTTTCCCCCTGCCGGTCTGGGGCAGGCCCTTCTTCGGGGACCTGGACGGGGACGGCAGAATGGAATGTGCCGGTATAGGTATGGATAACAAGCTCTACCGCTGGCAGTTCAGATAGCGCTATACCGAATGAATCAGAGGTTCAGAATGAACAAGTCAAGCCTGTATCCTGCCTGCCTCGCGGCGGCCCTGTTGGCTCTGGTTTCCTGCCAGTCGTTACAGAAGGATCTCCTTCTTTCCACAGCCGAGGGCGCGTCCGACCTGGCGGAACTGGAAAACGCCATAGTGGCCCTGGACAGGGAAGCCGGGCAGAGCGAGATCAGGGCAGCCCGGGCAAAGGTACAGGAATTTGAAGGGCGGGCTGTCGGCGACAATCTCTACAGGGCCCTCGTCGCGGCATGGTCGGGAAGGCTCTACCTCCTTGAGGGAAGGCCCCTTGAGGCGGAACGCCAGGCGGGGATCTCCCGTTCCCTTGCCCCCGGAAACATACAGGCCCTGGTACTTTCGATACGGCTGGAACGCGACGCGGAAAAACGCCTTGCCATGATAAACGACGCCCTCAGGCTTGAAGCCGGCTCAGGCGAACTCGGCATAGAACTGGGGCGGAGCCTCCTTGAACTCAGGCAGTTTCCCGAAGCGGTGGCCGCCTTTGACACCGCCTTTGCCCGGCTTAACCAGGAAGTGTACGAAGCCGTCTACCGGGGAGACCGGGAACGGGCCTGGGAATTCAGAAACATCGGTTCGGGGCTGTCAAGCGCCGCCGGAGCCATACTGGCAAAACCCGCATTAAGCTGGCGTGACGCGCTATACCTCGCCGGGCAGGAAACGGAAATCCTGAATTTTATCACCGCGGGAAAAACCCGGAGCGAGGAAGAACTTTTCAGGGAACTGAGGAATATGCTTTTCATTCCCCCGGCCCAGGACACAAGGGCAAGCGAATGGCCGGCCTCGGCAAACCTTACGGTCAACGACACCCTGCAGCGCGCCGGCGCGGCATGGTTCCTCTGGCGCCTCTACGCGGAACTCAGGAATGACCGGAGCCTTCTTTC
>JAISCK010000091.1 GCA_031265635.1 Spirochaetaceae bacterium | reverse complement strand
GCGATGCGCATCCCCAACCACGACACCCATCCCTCGCCGATACCCGAACCCGACGACATCCCGGAGGTAGAAGCCCAGACGCCCCTGCCGCGTGTGCTGCGTTTCCGCTTCCGCCGGGCGAACATGAAAAGGTGGGGCAAGCCCAAAGGCGTACACGGCATGGAACTGGTGTGGGTTATCAGCGACACACCGCCCAAAGAGGTTGAGGAACTGGTACATTCCGCCTTTGCCACGAAGAGCCCCCTTGAACTGACCTTTAAGGAGAGCGAGCGGGGGAAGCGCCTGTACTACGCGGTGCGCTGGGAGACGAACGCGATGAAGAAAGGCAAGTTCAGCGCGATTTACAGTGTAATTATTCCATAAGGAGGAATACAAGATGAAGAAGAAGATAGTTTTTATTACGGGAATCACTCTGGCGGTGGTCTTACTGGCGATGGGCTGCTCCAACCCGACAGGCGGTTTAGATGGCAACCTGGGAACAGGGCCGCTCACCCTCAAGGGAAGAATTTATGAGGAAGGCTTTCCTTCTCCTCCGAGTTATACCCTCAGCTATACCCCCATAAACAAGAACGGAACGCTGACGGCCAGTACCGGTGAGTCAGCCGCGATAACAAACGGTTTCTTTGACCTTACGGTAACACCGTCGAGTTCGCTCGCGTCTTTTTCGACGGTAGCTGCTGGGGAATTCTTTTCTGACTGGGTAAATGTAACTAGTAGCAATGGCTCCGCACTATTTGAGGCGCTGGAACTTGCTACCAGCGGCGGTACTATAGGAGACGGTGATCTCTATCGGAGGAAAGGCCAGATCTCTGTCAAAGGCAGCAGCTATACAGAAACCTATCAAGGGGTCTTCTATTTATATGTTAACGCTGATGCAACCATTACCGGAGACAGCAGAACGAGTTCCCATAATAACTTTTATAAAGCCTTTACCCTGGACTTAAAACAGGGTTGGAACGCGGTGTGCGTGAGTGGTGTTTATACAGGAAATTTTTCGTCGCCAGAACAATCGGGAACCATAACGCTCAGCATCTCCAACCCGGCGGACCTGTACTGGGTATTCGATGACGACTCGTATATAGGGGGGTAGCGGGAGACTTGCGAAGCAAGGCTCCCGCGCAGGGGGGCGCGACGCGTATGCCGCAATGCCAAACGGCAGTGTGGAAATGCGCCCCCCTTCTCATTTACTTGACCACATAGCGGTCTGGAATGACGGGGCACATCAGCTTGCGCTATAGGGCGGGCCGTGGTAGACTAGAAATGTGGAAGTTGCCATTGAGTTACATCAATCAGCCCTTAAACACGGTATATCCGAGGCGGACATCAAAGGGGCTATCAAAAATGTTATCTATGATGATATTGTGGACGGTTTTGATGATAAACACCTGCTTCTTGGCTTTGACAGTAACGGCAACCTGCTCGAAATATTGTATAATTTCATTGACGAACAGTCCGTCAATGTATTTCACGCGATGAAGTGCCGCAAAGCCTGGCGCTCCCTCGCATCGGGCCAGGCCCATTCGGGGTTGTAGGCCCGAATCGGCAGGAGGACTCTATGGCAAGAATGACCGAAGAAGAAGCCGACGCCCTTGACGAGCTTTGGACAAAGACTACTCCAAAGGTTTCCGGGGACGGCAAAAACGGTTTCTTTATGAAGCATAAAGACCATATCATTATCGTAGACGATGTTTCCGCCGCATACCTTCGCGCCAGGGCCGATGCCAGCCACAAAACCCCCGGTGAAATTATCGGCGACCTCATCAGGGAAAAAATCGCCGCGACCGCATAAGGCGGCCCCCCTTCCCCTTTCTTATTAAACTTTTTTAACGTTTTTTTCACATATTATTGCTATAGCCGCCGATTCGGGGTAGAATACCTTCATTGTTTTTTGCGAGCATAAAGGAGGAATGATGAAGAAAGCGTTTGTGGTGCTGCCCTTTGTCCTGGGCATGGTCCTGTTGGGGGGCTGCCAAAGGCAGGGGCAAAATACGGGAAGCGCCGGGGGAGAGCGGGACTGGACGGTCAACGGGCCTTTTCATATCGGCATATTGACCGAGACCGTATCCCAGGCCGAGGACGACCTCAGGGGCGCAGAGGAACTGATACGCCGTTACGGCAGGGTTTCCGAGGGCGGCATCATTCAGCATGTTACCTATCCCGACAACTTTATGGACCAGCAGGAGGTCTTTATCTCCCAGGTGGCCGCCATGGCCGATGATCCCTTAATGAAGGCCATCATCATAAACAACGCCATACCCGGCACTGCCGAGGCTTTTAAGCGGGTCAAGGAGCGGAGGCCCGATATACTGCTTATTGCCGCCGAGGCCCACGAGGACCCCCTGGTCATACAGCAGTCCGCGGACCTTGCGACCAACGCCGACTTTATTTCCCGGGGGTATACTATTCCCTGGGCGGCCAAGCAGCTTGGCGCGGACACTTTTGTCCATATCTCCTTTCCCCGGCACATGAGCTACGAATCCCTGGGGCTCCGCAGGCAGATTTTTGAGGAAGCCTGCAAGGACCTGGGCATCAATTTTGTGTTTGTTACCGCCCCGGACCCTACCAGCGATGTGGGCGTGGCCGGCGCGCAGCAGTTTATACTTGAACAGGCTCCCCAGTGGATTCAGACGCACGGAAGAAACACGGTGTTCTTCTGTACCAATGACGCCCACACCGAGCCGCTGCTCCGCCAGCTTCTCCAGTACGGCGGCATGTTTGTAGAAGCGGACCTGCCTTCGCCCCTTATGGGTTATCCCGGCGCCCTGGGTCTCGACCTTTCAGCCGAGGTAGGCAATTTCCCCGCCATTCTCAAAAAGGTTGAAGAAGCGGTAATAGCCAACGGCGGTTCGGGCCGTTTTGGCACCTGGGCTTTCTCCTACGGGTTTACCCAGAGCGCGGGCTGGGGCGAATATGCCAAGCGCATACTTGAGGGCAAGGCCAAGCTCGGCAACCAGGATGATATGTGGGCGGCCCTGGGAGAGTTTACCCCCGGCGCCAAATGGAACGGCGCTTATTATGTTGACGCCAATACCGGCGTGCGCTCAAGGAATCATCTTTTGGTCTATATGGACACTTATGTCATGGGCCGGGGGTATCTCCCCACTACCCAGCAGACAGTTCCCGAAAAGTACTATAATATTAAATTTCAGCAGAACTAAGGAGGAAATTACATGAATGTACGAAAAAGAAAGCTCGTCCTGTTAGTAGCGGGATGTCTGGCCTTGTTTGCCGCGTGCAAGCGGGAACAGGCGGTAAGCAGCAGCTCCGGCGGGGAGAAAGACTGGAAGGCTTCCGGCCCCTTTCACATCGGCATTGTTACCGGCACGGTTTCCCAGTCCGAGGACGACCTCAGGGGCGCCGAGGAACTGATGCGCCGTTACGGCAGGGCTTCCGAGGGCGGCATCATTCAGCATGTTACCTATCCCGACAGCTTCATGGACCAGCAGGAAGTAACCATCACCCAGATAGTTACCCTGGCCGATGATCCTTTAATGAAGGCCATTATTATGAACCAGGCCGTACCCGGCGCTGCCGAGGGTTTCAGGCGGGTCAGGGAACGGAGGCCGGACATACTCCTGCTTGCGGGCGAACCCCACGAAGACCCCCTGGTTATCCAGGGCGCGGCGGATTTGGCAGTCAGCGCGGACTTCATTTCCCGGGGCTATACTATTCCCTGGGCGGCAAAACAGCTTGGCGCGGACACCTTTGTCCACATTTCCTTTCCCCGGCACATGAGCTACGAATCCCTGGGGCTCCGCAGGCAGATTTTTGAAGAAGCCTGTAAGGACCTGGGCATTACTTTTGTGTTTGTTACCGCCCCGGACCCGACCAGCGATGTGGGCGTGGCCGGTGCCCAGCAGTACATCCTTGAGCAGACTCCCCAGTGGATTCAGACCTACGGCAAAAATTCGGTGTTTTTCTGCACCAATGACGCCCACACCGAGCCGTTGCTCCGCCAGCTTCTCCAGTACGGCGGCATGTTTGTAGAAGCGGACCTGCCCTCGCCCCTTATGGGCTATCCCGGCTCTATGGGCCTTGACCTCTCGGCCGAAGCGGGCGATTTCCCCGCCATTCTCAAAAAGGTTGAAGAAGCGGTAATAGCCAATGGCGGTTCTGGCCGTTTTGGCACCTGGGCTTTTTCCTACGGCTTTAGCGTCAGTTCCGGCCTTGGCGAATTTGCCAAACGGGTGCTGGAAGGCAGCGCGACCCTCTCAAGTTCGGCTGATCTGTACGCGGCCCTGGGAGAGTTTACCCCCGGCGCGAAATGGAGCGGCGGGTACTATATCGACGCCAATACCGGCGTGCGGGCAAGAAACCAGCTTTTGGTCTACATGGACACCTATGTCATGGGCCGGGGCTATCTTCCCACCACCCAGCAGACAGTTCCCGAAAAGTACTATAACATCAAATTTAACAAACCTCAGTAAGATTTACGCGGGGGGCTGTCCGGACGGGCAGTCCCTGCCGCGTGGTTGAAGGACTATCATATATGAATGATCCCCCCCTTCTCAAACTGGAAGGCGTATCAAAGGAATTTTACGGAACAGCGGTGCTTCAAGACGTTAATTTTTCCCTCAGGGCAGGAGAAATCCTCGGCCTGGTCGGGGAAAACGGAGCGGGTAAGACTACCCTGATGCACATACTTTTCGGTATGCCGGTTATTGCCGATACCGGCGGTTTTGGCGGCAAGGTGTATATACAGGGTAAACCGGCTTATTTCAAAAGCCCCTTTGACGCCATGGACGCGGGGATAGGCATGGTTCACCAGGAATTTTCCCTTATACCGGGCTTTACCGCCTATGAGAATATCATGCTCAACCGGGAACCTTCAAAATTAAACCCGGTTGTGGAAGTTTTCGGCGACCGCCTTGCCACGCTCAGGCGGAATGTAATGAAAACCCGTTCCCAGGAGGCCATTGCCAAACTTGGGGTAAAAATAGACAGTGAAACGCTTGTTTCGGAGATGCCCGTAGGGCATAAGCAGTTTACCGAAATAGCCAGGGAAATAGACCGGGACGAGGTAAAGCTCCTGGTGCTTGACGAACCTACCGCCGTACTTACCGAAAGTGAGGCGGATATACTGCTTTCGGCCCTCAAGCGCCTTGCCGCCGGGGGCATAGGAATCATCTTTATTTCCCACAGGCTCCATGAAGTAACCGGGATAGCCGACCGGGTTGTAGTCCTCAGGGACGGCCGCATCATCAGGGACGCTGCCAACGACAACCTTAAAGTCGCCGATATTGCTTCCTGGATGGTCGGCAGGGAACTGGACCAGGCGCCCGAACAGACGGCGGATGACGCGGAACTTCAGGCGGGGCAGGCTTTGGAAGACGCCCTGGTTATAGAGCATTTGTGGGTGGATATGCCCGGCGAAACCGTGCGGGATGTTTCGTTTTCGGTAAAGAAAGGTGAAATTTTCGGCATCGGGGGCTTGGCCGGCCAGGGCAAGCTGGGAATCCCCAACGGCATCATGGGGCTCTGCGCCGCCGGGGGAAAGGCGGTCCTCAACGGCAGGGCGGTTCCCCTCAGGTCTCCCAAGGCTGCCCTGGACGCGGGCATGGCCTTTGTTTCCGAGGACCGCCGGGGTGTGGGCCTGCTTCTTGACGAGAGCCTTGACTGGAACATAGCCTTTGGCGCGATGCAGACCCACGGCGCCTATCTCAAGTCGTACCTGGGCGGGCTTTTCAGGCTCAGGGACGAAAAGGCCATGCGGGAACTGGCCGACGAATATATCGCCAAACTTGAAATACGGTGTACGAGCTGCAAGCAACCCGCCAAAGAACTGTCGGGGGGGAATCAGCAGAAGGTCTGCCTTTCCAAAGCCTTTGCCCTTAATCCCAGGCTCCTTTTTGTTTCCGAGCCCACACGGGGCATAGACGTAGGGGCAAAAAAAATCGTCCTTGATGTCCTTAAACACTACAACCGTGACAGGGGAACCACCATAGTCATGGTCTCAAGCGAGCTGGAAGAACTCCGTTCAATCTGCAGCCGCATCGCCATTGTGGACGAGGGCCGTATTGCGGGCATACTGAGCCCGCGCTCACCGGTAACCGAATTCGGGCTTCTCATGTCAGGGGTAAAAGCATGAGTGATACAACTATGAACGCCAAGATAAGGGAATTTATCACCGATTTTGGCTGGCCAAGGCTTATCATTTTTTTCTTCGTTGTGGCCCTCTTTATCGCCGCGCCCTTTGTGGGAGTCAGGGTGGACAATTCCTTTAAGGATGTGCTGGTCCGCTTTGGCCAAAACGGGGTCATGGTCCTGGCAATAGTTCCCATGATGCAGGCCGGCGCCGGACTTAACTTCGGGCTTCCCGTGGGCATCATCGCGGGGCTCCTTGGTTCAACCTTGTCTATGGAATTCCACCTGACCGGGGCGCTGGGCTTTTTCGGCGCGGTGGCCCTGAGCATGCCCTTTGCCATAGGGTTCGGCCTTTTGTACGGCCTCCTCCTTAACAAGGTCAAGGGCGAAGAAATGACCATAGCAATGTATGTGGGGTTTTCCATAGTAACCTTTATGGCTATCATGTGGCTCACCCTTCCCTACCGGAATCCCACCATGATCTGGGGCTACAGCGGCCATGGGCTGAGGACCACCTTTACCCTGGATAAGTACTGGGCAAAGATACTGAACAATTTCCTGGTCATCAGGGCAGGTCCCAATTTTGAATTTCCCACAGGCAGCATACTGTTCTTCGTCCTCATGGCTTTTATCATGTGGCTTTTTATGCATAGCCGTACCGGAACTGCCCTTACCGCCGTAGGGTCCAATCCCGATTTTGCGCGGGCCGGCGGCGTCTCGGCAAATAAGATGCGGACCATCAGCGTTGTCATGTCCACGATTTTCGGCGCCATAGGCATACTCACCTACCAGCAGAGCTTTGGCTTTATACAGCTTTACAATGCCCCGCTGTACATGGCCTTTCCGGCGGTGGCCGCCATACTGCTCGGCGGCGCGTCGGTAAACAAGGCAAGCATACTCAATGTCGTGGTGGGAACCTTTCTTTTCCAGAGCATACTCGCCATGACCCCGTCGGTAATAAACAGCGTGCTTAAAAACGATATGTCTGAAGTTATACGCATACTCATATCCAACGGCATGATTATCTACGCGCTCACGCGAAGAACAAAGGTGACCAAATGAAAGAGGTCAAAAAAACATTTAACCTGTTCCACTTCCTTGCGGATAACGCCGTCGTGGTTATCTTTGTCGTCATTACCCTGACGGCAATTCCCATTTCGGGCCTCTCCCTCATCTCCATAACCCAGGAGATATTTACCCGCATAGGCCGAAACTGCTTTCTGGTGTTCAGCCTGCTCCTTCCCATCATGGCGGGCATGGGCATCAACTTCGGCATGGTCCTGGGCGCCATGGCAGGGCAGATCGGCTTTATCTTTGCCGTTGACTGGAACATAATCGGCGTACCGGGGCTTATTTTCGCGTGCCTTATCGGCATACCTATAGCGGCGGGCCTCGGGGCGCTGGCGGGCCAGATATTAAACCGCGCCAGGGGCAGGGAAATGGTTACGGGCTACATACTGGGTTTCTTTATGGACGGCTTTTACCAACTGGTAGTCATGTACCTCATGGGCCCCATTATTCCGGTCCATTCGCTCAACATTACCCTGAGCCGGGGCTACGGCATACGAAATACCCTGAACCTTGACGTTATGCGCCAAACCCTCGACAGGCTTCTTCCCCTGCACCTGGGGCGCATAAGCCTGCCTGTCGCCAATTACCTGGTCATTGCGGCCCTGTGCGTCTTTATAGTCTGGTTCAGGAAAACAAAACTCGGCCAGGATATGCGGGCCGTGGGGCAGAACCAGGCCGTGGCCCACGCCGCGGGCATTCCCGTAGACAGGACCAGAATCATAGCCATCATCATTTCTACCGTCCTTGCCAGCATAGGGCAGATCATCTTCCTCCAGAACATGGGGAACATGGCTACCTATAACGCCCACAAGCAGACCGGCTTCTTCGCCGCGGCGGCCATACTCGTAGGCGGCGCTTCGGTGAGCAAGGCGACTATACCGAATGTTTTTATCGGCACCGTACTTCTTCACCTTATGTATATCGTCGTCCCCAGGGCGGGAACCAATCTCTTTGGCGATGCCCAGATAGGCGAATTTTTCAGGGACGCGTTCAGTTATGCGATCATAGCCCTGGCCCTGGTACTCCACGCCTGGCGCAAACGGGCAAACGCGGAACTCGCCCGGGCTGGACTCAGGGGCGGTACGGAGGAGAACGGAGCATGACCCCGGCAAAACGCAGGCTGATGATACGGGCCGCCATCACGGCCCTCTGGATAGGGCTCGGCGCCCTGATTTTTATTTTCAACCGGGGCCATACCCTCCTTGTTGATAACCGGGACGCGGAAGGCGTTGGCAGGGCGCCTGATCTTATCGAGGTATCGGTTGATTCGTCCTGGCCCCTGGAATTTTTCAGGGGAGACCGGGACCGCTTTACCGTAACCGGCTCCAATCACCGGATAAGGATCTCTTTCAGCGACGGGACGCCGGATTTTAACGGGACCTTTGTACTTCCCATACGGGATGATATGTATATACTTTCGGTCCCCAAAATGATCAGCGGGATTGAGCCCTTTGTGGAAGTGTTCCATTCCGCCCCGGAACCCCGGAATCCCGATGAAGACGATCCGCCCCCCGCCGAAGGGGAACTGCTTGACGGGGTCCCGGCAGAAGTCAGCCCCTAGACGGAAACGATTCACCTGATTGCCGTTTTGGAGTATACTTTTCTTTATGGAAAGAACTTTTGTTATGTTGAAACCGGGGGTGCTGCCCCGGCGTATCGCGGGAGAACTTATCACCCGTTTTGAGCGGAAGGGCCTTAAAATAACGGCTCTTAAAATGATGAACATAGACAGGTCCCTGTGCGCAGCCCACTATGCCGAACATCAGGGCAAGGACTTTTACGAAGGGCTGGTTGAGTACACGGTTTCGGGACCGGTACTTGCCTTTGTCCTTGAAGGACCCGGCGCCATAGCCATGGTACGCCTCATGATAGGACCAACAAGCGGCGCCGGGCCCGGAACCATGCGGGGCGATTATGCCCGCCAGACAGAGCTCAACATAGTTCATGCCTCTGATTCCCCGGAAAGCGCGGCAAGGGAAATCCCCCTGTTCTTTAAGCCCGAAGAAATCATAAGCTGGGAAGACGGCAATGATCCCTGGTTCTGAACAGCAGGCAGGGGCTGTGCCCCTCTGGGATCTCAGGTCCATTTATCCTTCCTTTGACGACGCGTCCTACATCAGGGACAAGGAAAGCCTCAGAGAGGAAGCGCGGGAGTTTCTCCGCCTTCTCGAAGAACCAATTCCTTCCGGCAAAGAAGCCGCGCTTCCTGTCCTGTGCGCCCTGATAGCGGCCTACGAAAAAACCGGCGACCTTTCGGAAAACCTTCGTTCCTATGCCGAGGCGGTGTACAGCACAGATACAGGCGACTCCGGCGCGTTAAACGAAATCAACGCCCTGGAAACCCTGGCCCTCCCCTTTAACCGGGCGCTGGTCCTTTTCAGGAAACGCCTGGCCGAAAGGGAAAGCCTGATTCTTTCCCTGCTTGAAGAAGAAAACAAACTTGCCGGGCAGGGCTTTTTTCTCCGGGAGGCAATACAGAAGGCGCGATACCAAATGGAAGGAGACCTTGAAGACCTGGCAAACGATCTTTGCCGTTCCGGGGCCGATGCCTGGTCCCGGCTTCATGACGCCCTCTCGTCCTCGCTGGGCGTACTGTGGGACAAGGAGACCGGCGAAACAAAGACGGTAAGCGCCCTCAGGGACCTGGCCTTTCATCCTGACCGGGGCATACGGGAAAAAGCCTACCATGCCGAGCTTGAAGCCTGGGCTTCCGCGGAAGCGCCCCTGGCCGCCGCCCTTAACGGCATCAAGGGCTGGGCGCTTACCGTTGACTCAAGGCGGGGCTGGCCGTCGCCCCTTGAAAAATCGTTCTTCCAGTCGCGGATAACGCCCAAAACTTTTAACGCCCTCTGTTCCGCCATGGAGGGTTCCCTTCCCATGTTCAGGCGTTACCTTAAAAGCAAGGCCAAACTGCTGGGCCTTGATTCCCTTGCCTTTTACGATCTTTTTGCCCCGGCGGGGCCGGGCGTATCAGGCGTGGCGGAACCGGAAATCAAAAGCTGGACCTGGGAAGAAAGCGGAGCATTTATAGCCCGGTGCTTTGATTCTTTTGATCCGGGCATGGGAACCTTTGCCCGCCATGCCTTTGCCTTTTCGTGGATTGACGCCCGGAGGCGCAAGGGAAAAGTCGGCGGCGCGTACTGTACGGATTTTCCCCTTGCCGGAGAATCCCGCATACTCTGTAATTTTGAAGGTTCCTTTGATTCGGTAACAACGACAGCCCACGAGCTGGGCCATGCCTGGCATCACGAACTCATCAAGGACCTTCCCCGCACCCAGAATCAGTATCCCATGACCCTCGCGGAAACGGCGAGCATCTTTGCCGAAACGATAGTATTCGAGGCGGCCCTGCGCGGCGCGGGGGAGGCAGAAAGAATACGCCTCCTTGAAGGCAGCCTCAAAGATTCCTGCCAGGTTATCTGCGACATACTTTCAAGATTCTATTTTGAAAGAGAAGTCTTTGCCCGGAGAGACCGGGGCGAACTCGTCCCGTCTGAATTATGCGCCATCATGACAAACGCGCAAAAGGCAAGCTACGGGGACGGCCTGGACGAAAAATTTCTCCATCCCTATATGTGGGCGGTAAAGAGCCACTACTACAGCGCCGCCCTGGGATTTTACAACTACCCCTACGCCTTCGGGCAGTTGTTTTCCCTGGCCCTCTACGCCGCGTTCAAAAATGAAGGAACCGGATTTGCCGGGCGTTACCGCGATATACTGAGAACCACCGGCCGGGCCCCGGCGGAAGAAACAGCCCGCCTCGCCGGTTTTGATATAGAGGAGCCTTCCTTTTGGGAACAGGGCATAGCGCTTATCGCGTCGCGTGAAGCGGAATTTTCCCGTTATGCGGTCAACGGACAAGTCCGCCATTTTTTTACAGAGGTTGAAGTATGAGCGCAAAAACAGCAGTATTGGGCGCCGGAGCCTGGGGAACCGCGGTCGCCAAGGTCATCGCCGAAAAGGGGAACGAGGTTGACCTGTGGGCCCATGAAGCGTCCGTGGCAGAGGAAATAAACACACAACACATCAATTCCCGCTATCTGGCAGGCAGGCCCCTCCCTCCTTCCATACACGCCACGACGGATATACGGTCCGCCGCCGGCGGCAAGGAATTTATCATCCTCGCGTCGCCCTCACTCTACCTTCTCGATTCGGTAAAGGAGATAACCACCGTTCCTTCAATACGGGAAGGGGAAAGCCTCATCGCCGTCATCACCAAGGGTTTTCTTCCGGCGTCCAAGGGCCCCCGGCTCATTCTGGAAACCCTTGAGGATTATCTTCCCGGCTTCTATAACAAAGCCCTTGTTTATATCGCCGGGCCCAGCCACGCCGAAGAAGTATCGCTGGGTAAAATCACCGGTCTCATCGCCGCAAGCGAAAGCGCCAAAAATTCCATACGTTTCAGGGACCTCCTTAAAAGCAAATACCTCCTTGTTTTTTCTTCTTTTGATGTGCGGGGAGTGCAGGTTGCCGCCGCGGCGAAGAATGTCATCGCCATAGCCTTCGGCATACTGGACGCCCTCAAGACCCAGGAGAAAAACGGAACCGGGGATATCTTTGGCGACGGAACCGAGTCCCTGCTCCTTGCCGCGGGGCTCAACGAGATACAGACCCTGGGCATGGCTATGGGGGCGACTCACCCCGAAACCTTTAGCTCCATCTCCGGCGTCGGCGACCTTGACGTAACCTGCCGCTCTGTTTTCGGACGCAACCGCCGTTTTGGCAGGGAGATAATCGAAAAGGACATACTGAAATCCTTTGCCAATCTTGAAGACCTTATCGGGCGCATCGGAACCCTGGGCTATCTTCCCGAGGGAGTAGTGGCGGCGAAATATGTCAAAACGCTGGCCGAAAAATTAAAGCTCAAAATGCCTATTTCAACAGGGCTGCATCAAATTCTCAACAGGGAAATAGAACC
>JAISCK010000068.1 GCA_031265635.1 Spirochaetaceae bacterium | reverse complement strand
GCCGAGATAGGGATGTCAAGCCGCGAGTTGAGCCCGGCTGAAATCGGGACGGGTATTGACGTGCATCTCATTGCCATTGACGGCATCGCGGTCATTGTCAACGGCGGCAATTCTGTTTCTAATCTGACCATAGACCAGATCAGGGACATTTATACCGGCGCTGTTACCGACTGGAGCCAGGTGGGCGGCAGGGCGGGGAGAATCGCCGTTGTTTCGCGGGAGCCGGGGTCGGGGACCAGGGGCGCTTTTGAGGAGCTTGTCAGGTTCCAGGACAACCTGGTCAGGGGGGCCATAGAGTTTGACGGGACCGGCGCGGTAAAAGCGGAGGTTTCACGTAACGCCGGCGCCATAGGGTATATTTCGCTTGGCTCTGTGGACGCTTCGGTAAAGACGCTGAACGTAGGCGGCGTTCAGGCCACTACGGCCAATGTGGTAAACGGCACGTACCAGATAGCGCGGCCCTTCCTCCTGCTTACCAAAACGGGCAGGACCCTCAACGGCGAGACCCTGGCTTTCCTTGACTGGATTTTAACGGACCGGGGACAGGCCATTGTTAAAACAAGCTGGATTTCCGTTAACTAGCATGTTTAACCGCCGGCGCGCCGATGTTTTTTTCAGATACCTTTTCCGGGTGATGTCGCTCAGTTCTGTCCTTGCCCTGGCATCCATCCTGGTTTTTGTGTTTGTTCAGGGCGCCGGCCCCTTTATTTTCCCGACGGCCGACGGAATACGCGTTGTTCCTGAAAGAATCGAGGAGCTTACCGTAAACGGAACGCTGTACAGGAACAGGACGACGTTTATCAGCCTGCCCCGGGATACCGGCGAGCTTGTTATGCGCTTTTCGGGCGGGGGGAGCCCTGGGGTTCTCGAAATAAAAGTGAACAATGATGAAAGGGACCCGGAAAAGATGCTCGCCTTTACTTCAAGCGCTGGCGGCGAGATAAGTTCTCCCCAGGCGTATACGTTTACGGTAACGTATCCGGGGGGGCTTCCGGGCCTGACGCGGAAGATACATATTTTACTGCCGGAAAGGCCCTACGGTTTTTTTGATTTTATTGCCGGTTCCGAATGGAAGCCCGCGTACAACAAGCTCTACGGCATACTGCCCATGATAGCCGGTACGCTCATCGTAAGTTTCGCCGCCATACTCCTGGGGCTTCCTCTGGCCATCCTTTCGTGCGTTTTTCTCGCCGAGTTTGTCCCCGCAAGGGCGGCGTCTTTTATCAGGGGAGGCATAGAACTTTTGGCCGGAATTCCCTCGGTGGTGTACGGGTTCTTCGGCCTTATGGTCATAGTTCCCTGGGTAAAAAATACTTTCAACGCGCCGTCGGGCAACGGCCTCCTTGCCGCCGCCATGGTTCTTGCCGTGATGATACTGCCTACGGTAATTACCATTGCCGAAACATCCATCAGGGCCGTTCCTGTTTCGGTCAGGGAGGCGTCGCTGTCCCTGGGGGCAAGCAGGATGCAGACGGCCTGGGCGGTAGTGCTGCCCCACGCGAAATCCGGGGTGCTGGCCGCCGTAATCTTAGGGATATCAAGGGCTGTCGGGGAGACCATGGCGCTTATTCTCGTGGCCGGAAATTCACCCCAGTTTATACGGGGAATCACCGACAGCATACGCACCCTTACCGCGACCATAGCTCTTGAGATGGGATACGCCGAAGGCAGGCACAGCGAAATGCTCTTTTCAATAGGAGTAGTCCTGTTCGTCATTATCCTCGCCCTCAACAGCGTCATTCTTCTGGTAAAACGGAAAGCCGAAAGCGCGGGATAAAGGATTTACGGTATGGGAAAGAAGCGCGTTATGGGAAAGAAACGAAAAATTATCGACAGCCTTCTGTACTGGGTCATGGCGTCGGGCCTTGTGCTGGTGGCGGCGATTCTTGTTTTGATCCTTGCCTACATACTTGTCCAGTCCGCGGGCTTTCTCAACGTTTCCTTCGCGTTTAAGAAGGCCGAAGACGGGGGCATTTTCCCGATGATAGTTACCACCTTTTACGTGGTGCTTGTATCACTGGCGATAGCCCTTCCCGTGGGAATAATGACGGCGATTTTCCTCAACGAGTATTCGCTTGACGGCCGGGCGGTGCGCCTCCTGCGCCTGGCCATTGAAACGCTCGCCGGTATTCCGTCCATCATCTACGGCCTGTTCGGGCTCCTGGTCTTCTGCCGCGTGTTTAAATTCGGCCAGTCAATCATGGCCGGGGCCCTTACCTTAAGCATCATGATACTGCCGGTGATCATAAGGACCGTTGAAGAATCCCTTAAAACGATTCCCGATTCTTTCCGGGAAGGCAGCCTGTCCCTCGGGGCGACAAAATTCCAGACGATTTTTTTTGTGGTGATTCCTCCGGCCCTGCCCGGCATTGTTACCTCGGCGATTCTTGCCGTGGGCAGGGTTGTCGGGGAATCGGCTCCGGTGCTTCTTACCGTAGGAATTACGCGCAATCTCCCTAAGTCGGTTTTTGAACCGGGCCGTACCCTGACCATACATCTTTATTATTTGACAAAAGAAGCGATTAATCCTGACGATTTCGGCATAGCCTTTGCGACAGCCGCTGTCCTTGTCATACTGGTGCTTTTGATAAACACATCGACAAAGATAATCACCGGGCTTTTCGGGAAGCGGACGGGAGGATACGGATGAGTTCAAAGATCGAAGTGGACGGCTTGAATTTTTTTTACGGGGATTTCAGGGCCCTCACGAACATCAATTTTTCCCTTGCCCGCCGGGAAGTTTCCGCCCTCATAGGCCCTTCAGGATGCGGTAAATCAACCTTCATCAGGGTGCTTAACCGCATGAACGATCTTGTTCCTTCCTGCCGCGTTACCGGGAGCGTCCTGCTTGACGGGGAAGACATATACAACGGCATGGATGTAACGGAGCTGAGGACCAGGGTGGGCATGGTGTTCCAGAAACCGAATCCTTTCAATATGAGTATTTTTGATAATGTCGCCTACGGAAAAAGAATGCAGGGGACGCGGAACAGGCGGAAACTTGAAGAACTGGTTGAGGTGTCCCTTACCAAGGCCGCGCTTTGGGACGAGGCAAAGGACAGGCTTAAAAAATCCGCCCTAAGCCTTTCAGGCGGCCAGCAGCAGCGGCTCTGCATTGCCAGGAGCATTGCCATGGAGCCGGAAATAATACTGATGGACGAACCGACCAGCGCCCTTGATCCTATTGCCACAGGCAAGATAGAAGAGCTTATCGGCGAGCTTAAAAAGGATTACAGTATTATCATTGTAACCCACGCCATGCACCAGGCGGCGCGGGTAAGCGACAGGACGGCGTTTTTCCTTTTGGGGGAACTCATCGAATACAGCGATACCAAAACACTTTTTACAAGTCCCGGCGACAAGAGAACCGAAGACTATATTTCAGGGAGGTTCGGCTGACCTATGGAAAACAAGCGCGCGGTTTTTTCCGAAGAGCTTGACATGCTGCGCCGGGATATTCTTGCCATGGCATCCCTGGTCGAAGAAGGACTTGGAAAGGCTCTTGCCGCCTTCAAGGAAAACGACAGGGAACTGGCGCAGACTGTCCGGGAAGGCGACGCGGCGGTCAACGCGATGCAGCTTAAAATAGAGGATGATGTGGTTATGCTCATAGCCACCCAGCAGCCCGTAGCCAGGGATCTCAGGGAAATTTTTACGATATTGAAGATCACGGTGAACCTTGAACGGGCGGGGGATCATGCGGTACACTTGGCAAAGACGGCAATGAAGCTCTCGGGCAAGACATCGTTCCGCGCGATGGACCGCCTTGAGCTGATGGTAAAAACCGGCCAGGAGATGATACGCGCTTCTACCTCGGCCTATCTGAAACAGGACCCCGATGCCGCCCGGAAGGCCGCCGCCCTGGATGACATCATTGACGGCGAGCATAAAAAAATTTCCGAGGAGATGCTGCGCCTGATGAAAGGACATCCTGAGCTGCTGAAAAAGGCGTTCCGTTTTCTCCATACCTCGGGGGATATTGAACGCCTGGGGGATCATGTTACCAATATCTGCGAAGCGATAATTTATATGACGGAGAGCAAACACGAAGAACTCAATGAATAAGTCCGCCGTATTGATCATCGAGGACGATCCCGGCATTCAGGAACTGCTTACCCTCGCGTTTTCAGGCGAAGGGTGGAAACTCCTGAACGCGGGAACAGGAGAAGAAGGCATAGCCCTTCTCGAAAAACACGGGGCCGACTGCGTCATCCTTGACATCATGCTTCCCGGCATGGACGGCCTTCGTACCCTTAAAAAGATAAAGACGGAAAGCAGGTGGAAGGGCATTCCGGTAATACTTGCCACCGCCAGGGGAGAAGAGCCTGATATTGTCGCCGGACTGGAACTGGGCGCCGATGATTATGTGGTAAAACCCTACAGCCCCAGGGTGCTCATCGCCAGGATACGGGCGGCCCTGCGGCGTCTTGAGGAACCGGACGGGGACGAAAAAAAAGTCTGGAACGCGGGAAAACTTACCGTAGATATCCCGAAGCACGAAGTCTCTTATGAAGGCGTTGTTCTTGATCTTTCCGCCACGGAATTTGCCATGCTTCTTCATTTTATATCCCACAGGGACATTGTTTTTTCCCGGAACCAGATCATCGCCGCTGTCCATGGGCCTGATTATCCTGTAACCGACAGGTCCGTTGACGTACAGGTGCTGGCCCTCAGAAAAAAACTCGGTGAGGCCGGGGACATGATAGAGACCATACGGGGCGTCGGCTACCGGTTCCGGGTTGCGCTTACCTCTTGACCTCCCCGGCGCCTTAAATTTATCATATACCATGATTGTTTTCTGGGGCGCCGCGATTTTCGGGTCAGTGTTTTTTGTCCTGCGGGTGGTCCTGTTTGTTGTTGGCGGTTTTGGCGCCGATACGGACGGCGGCGAGCCGGTCCTGGACGACGACCCTGTTCACCTCTCGCACTCGCGGGAACTGGAAGCCAGCGACGGCGCGTTCAAACTGCTTTCCCTTAATTCCGTTACCGGCTTTATCGCCATGTTCGGCTGGGCGGGGCTTGCCGCCTATTCCCAGTACGGGCTTCC